>CAIRWP010000166.1 GCA_903882335.1 uncultured Opitutia bacterium
GCGCAGACACCGACGCCGAGCAAGGCGGAGCGGCGGAGGAACTTGCGACGGGAAGAAACGGCGAAGGTCATTGGAATCGCTTTCAGCGCAAGGCGGCCAGGCGGCGACGGGCCTCGTCGAAGAGCTGAACATGGAGGCCCTCATAACGTTCGCGGATGAGCCGACGTTCCTCCTGATTGGCCGCGGTCCAGGATTGCTTCAAGGTCTCGAACTCCTGCTCAAATCGGGCCCAGCGGGGCTCCTTGATCATCGCCTCCAAGACATCCTCCGCCGCTTTGCTGACACCAAGGAGGCGGGACTCATCGGCAAACCCCGACTCCTTGAGCCAGGCGAGAAACTCGTCCCGCTTCGCTTCCTCCCATTCCTCCAAAAACCGTGGCCCTAGCTCCGGCGCGTCCGGCAGGACATTGCCGGCTTCGTCCAACCGGATCTTCGCCGAACTCCGCACCGCGTGGCCGGCCTTCGTCCGGATCGTCTTGGCGTCAGTCGCCCGGGTGGCTTCACCGGGACGGGCCGCGGACGGATGCGGCCGACCGAAGAAAGCCAAGGCGCCGACCACCAACGCGACGACGCAGCCCAACCCGAGCAGGAAGCCGGAGCGGACCGCGCGGTCGGTGGTGGGCTCCGGGGGCATGCTCGGACCTTAATCGCACGGGCCGCGGAGCAAAGCCGAAACACGGGGCGTTGACCCCTCGCCCCGCCCTGCTATGCCCTCCGGATGGAGCTCACCGCCGTCCACTACGCCCTGCTGTTCGCGGCCGGGCTGTCGGGCGGTTTCATCGACGCCATCGCGGGTGGGGGCGGGCTGATCACGGTGCCGACGCTCCTGGGGGTCGGCCTGCCACCGCAGCTCGCGCTCGGCACCAACAAAGCGCAAAGTTCCTGCGGCACGATCATCGCCGTGAGCCGCTACGCCCGCGCCGGGCTGGTCGGCTGGACGGAGGTCCGCCTGGCCGCCGCGCTCGCGTTCCTCGGCTCGATGGCCGGCGCGTGGACGCTCACCCTCATCGGGAACGATGCCTTGCGACGGATCATCCCATGGATGCTGCTCGCCGTGGTGATCTACGTGGCCCTCAGCCCGCGGCTGGGCGCGCAAGCGACGAAAGCGCGGGTCGATGCCACCCTCTTCGGCTGGACCTTCGGGCTTTCGCTCGGTTTCTACGACGGCTTCTTCGGACCGGGCACCGGGGCCTTCTGGATCCTCGGGCTCGTGACCTTGCTCGGCCAGGAACTCACGCGGGCCAACGCCTTCACCAAGGTCGTGAACCTCGCGAGCAACCTCGGCTCGCTCCTCGTCTTCGCGGCCCATGGCCAGGTCGCGCCATGGGTCGCGCTGGCCATGATCGCCGGCCAGCTCATCGGGGCCCGCCTCGGGTCCGGGCTCGTGCTCAGGCACGGTGCCGGACTCATCCGCGGCGTCTTCATCGTGGTCGTGCTCGCGCTGGTGCTGAGACTGCTCTGGCCGGCCTGATGGACCGGCGCCCCACGGGGGGCAGGTTCGGGTCAGACCGTCCCCTCGCTCTCGCGCAGGCGCCACTCCAGCTGTTCCTCGGTGAGCACGGCCTCCGCCTCGCCGATCAACCGCCGGGCGTACGCTTCGGTCCGGATCATCCGGATACGTGCCGCCAGCGAGGTCAGCCGCTCCGACAGGTCCCCGTAATGCAGGCTCCGCCGGTTCGCGCTGCTGCCTTGGCGCAGCGAGCTAAGGTAGCCGGCGGTCAGCGGGACGCTCAGGGACAGGAAGTCCAGGATGTGACTGAACAGGACCCGGTTGTCGCGCAGGAATGCCCATTCGCCTAGCGGCAGCCGCTGCACCCCCATGTGCAGCAACGCGGCGATGACGATGCACGGGGACATCTGGGCGGCGAAGCTGCCGAGCTTGCGCAGTTTGCGGCATTCCTCCGCGGCGGCGGACTGGCGCGACTTGAAATACTTGGCCTGCGCTTCCAGGTGCTCGGCGACATACTCCTCGCGACCGACCTGCCAGGTCCGGGGCGGATTTTCCCGGCGGATCTCCAGCGCCAGCGTGCGAGCGAACAAAGCCCATTCGGGGCGGTGGCGGCCGATCGGGAGATGCAAGGGGTCCGTGAAGTCGCGGGCCGCCCGCAGACCGCGGGCGATCTCGGAGGCGAAGCGGAGCTCCAACCAGCGGGCCTGCGCCCGGTCGCGGCGGTTGCCGCGCTGGATGAACCAGGCCGCGGTCGTGAAGCCTACCTTGGCCACCACGATCGCCGCTAGCAACAGCCCCGCCCAAGGGATGGTGCTCGTCGCGGCGCCCAGCAAGGTGGCGAAATAGAAGAAGCGCGTGGAGCGACTGAGCCGCTCGCGGAACGCGGTGCCAATCGAGTAGGCCTCCTCGTCCAACCGGGCGAACAACGCCTGGGAATCCTCGCGTTCCTTGCGACGGGTCAGCAACGCGAGGGTCGAGACGAGGTGGGTCGTATGGAAGGACGGCGCCAGGTCGCGGGCCGTCGCCAAGGCC
>CAIRWP010000167.1 GCA_903882335.1 uncultured Opitutia bacterium
AGATCGCCGCGCGCAACAACAAGAACCTGGAGCTTTACACCGCCGGCATGGCCGAGGTGGCCAAGGCCAACGGCGTCCAGTTCGTCGACCTCTTCCACCCGACCGCCCAGCTGTTCGCGGGCTCCGCGCGCCGGCTCACGACCAACGGCATCCACCTGAACACCGAAGGGGACGCCGCCGTGGCCGCCCTGCAGTTCAAGGCGCTCTTCGGCCAGGCCGCCCCGGCCGTCGAGGCCAAGGTCCTCGCCGCCGTGAACGACAAGAGCACCGAGTGGCACCACCGCTACCGCACCGTCGACCAGTTCAACATCTTCGGCCAGCGCTCCCGCATCAAGTACGAGGGCATCGATAACGCCACCGTGCTCGGCCGCGAACTCGCCAACCGCGATATCAAGGCCGCGAACCGCGACAAGTCCATCTGGGCCGCCGCCCAGGGCAAGACCCTCGTCGCCGACGATGCCAACCTCCTCCCCTACCTCTCCGTGCCGCCGAACCGCAAGGAGCCCGTCCCCTACCTCTCCGGCGAGGAGCAGCTCAAGCACCTCACCCTGCCCGAAGGCTGCAAGATCGAGTTCATCGCCGACGAGACGACCGTCCCCGAGCTCATCAACCCGGTCCAGATGAACTTCGACACGAAGGGCCGCCTCTGGCTCTCCGTCTGGCCCAACTACCCCGAGACCACCCCGACGACCAAGAACTTCGATAAGCTCCTCGTCCTGGACCTCGACCCCAAGACCGGCAAGGTCGCCAAGTCCCACGTCTTCCTCGACGGCCTGAACTGCCCGACCGGCTTCCAGTTCTACAAGGACGGCGTCATCCTCATCCAGTCGCCCGACATGTGGTACGTGCGCGACACCGACGGCGACGGCAAGGCCGACTGGAAGGAGAAGTTCCTCTCCGGCATGGATGCGGCGGACTCCCACCACGAGACCAACTCCATCTGCTATGAACCGGGTGGTGCGCTCTACTTCTCCGACGGCGTGTTCCACCGCACCCAGGTCGAGACCTTCGACCGCGGCGCGGTCCGCAACACCAACGGCGCCATCTACCGCTACGAGCCGCAGACGCACAAATTCTCCCGCTACGTCCCGTACGGCTTCGCCAACCCGCACGGACGCGTATTCGACTACTGGGGCAACGACATCATCACCGACGCCACCGGCAACGCCAACTACTTCGGCCCCGGCTTCTCCGGCCACCTCGATAGCGGCAGCCACTCCGGCTACCCGCAGATGTGGAGCCGCCCCTCGCGCCCCTGCCCGGGCACCGCGATCCTCAGCAGCCGCCACTTCCCCGACGACTGGCAGGGCATGTTCCTCAACACGAACGTGATCACCTACCAGGGCATCTTCCGCGCCAAGCTCTCCCCGGGCTCCGAGAAGACCAAGGACGCCTCCGGCATCCGCGGCGAGACCGTCGAGCCGGGCCTGGTGAAGGGCGACAACACCAAAGCGGGCAACTTCCGCCCCTCCGGCGTGGCCGTCGCCCCCGATGGCTCGCTCTACGTGATGGACTGGTCCCAGATGCTCATCGGCCACCTCCAGCACCACCTGCGCGACCCGAATCGCGACCACGCCCACGGCCGCCTCTACCGGATCACCTTCCCCTCCCGCCCGCTGCTCACCCCCAAGAAGGTCGACGGCGAGCCCATCGAGGCGCTCCTAGAGCTCCTCAAGGAACATGAGGACAACGTCCGCCAGCGCGCCAAAATCGAGCTCCATAAGCACGACAGCGCCAAGGTGATCGCCGCCACCCAGAAGTGGGCCAAGCAGTTCGACGCCTCCAAGCAGGCCGATGCCCACCACCTCCTCGAGGCGCTCTGGGTCCACCAGTGGCACAACGTCGTCAACCTCGACCTGATCAAGGCCCTGCTGAAGTCGCCCGAGTTCAACGCCCGCGCCCAGGCCCTCCGCGTGGTCTGCTACCAGCGTGACCGCATCCCGGACGCCATCGACCTCGTCGTCGCCGGCACCACGGACGAATCCCCGCGCGTCCAGCTGGAGGCCGTCCGGGCCCTCAGCTTCTTCAACGGCGCCGACACCGCCAAGGCCGTCGCCGCCGCGCTCACCCTCAAGGACTCCAAGGACCAGTACATCTCCTACTGCCTCCGCGAGACCATGAAGCAGCTCGGCTCCCTGCCCGAAGGCAAGGGTCTCGTCGACCCGAAGGCGCTCCAGAAGCCCAAGGACATCGAGTACGGCCCGTCCGACAAGAAGCTCTCCAAGGCCGACAAGAAGCTCTACGACCTCGGCAAGGAAGTCTACCACCGCGAGGCGCTCTGCGTCACCTGCCACCAGGCCGACGGCAAGGGCATCGATAGTTTCCCCGACAAGTCCAAGCCGACCTTCGGCAGCTACCCGTCGTTGGCCAAGATGACCGGCTACCCGACCAACCCGTGGATCGACGGCGACCCCACCCGCGCCATCAAGCTCGTGCTGAACGGCATGTACGGCAAGATGACGTTCAACGGCAAGCAGTACGGCGACGTCGCCGCCGGCCAGGCCGCGATGACGCCGCTCGGCCAGATGCTCAAGGATGAGGAAGTCGCCGCCGTGATGACCTACGTCCGCCAGTCCTGGGGCAACAACCTCCCGCCCGTGACCGCCGCGCAGGTGAAGAAGGCCCGCGAGGCCAACAAGGGCCGGACCGCGATGTACACGCCCGAGGAAATCCTGAAGGAGCACCCCTTCCCGGCGGGCAAGTAAGCCGTCCGCCCGCCATCCTCTCCCGAAGGGCGCGCCACACGGCGCGCCCTTTTTGTTGCGCGGTTGCCTCGGCCCGGACGGGTCCTAGCCTGCCCGCCATGAAAACCTTGTCGGGCGTCGCCCTGCTGCTGCTCAGCCTGCTTCCCGGCCACGCGGCCGAAGCCGAGTTGACCGTCATCAGCTACAACATCCGTCACGGCCTCGGCATGGACGGCAAGGTCGACCTCCCGCGCATCGCCGCGGTCATCCGCGCGAGCGGCGCGCAGGTCGCGGTGCTGCAGGAAGTGGACCGGGGCATGGGCCGCACGCAGCGCCGCGACCTCACGGCCGAACTGGCCAAGGCCTTGGGCTGGCAAGGGATCTTCGACGCCAACCTGCGCACGGCGGACAAGGGACAATACGGCAACGCCCTCCTGAGTTCGTTGCCGATCAAGGCCTGGCAGAACCAGGTCTTCCCGCAGACCCGCCCCGGCGAGCCCCGGGGGCTGCTCCGCGCCACCCTGACCTGGGCAGGCCGCGAGGTCGAGGTGCTGACGACCCACCTCGACGCCTCGAAAGACGACGCCGAACGGCGCCATCAGGCGGGACTCATCCGGGAGACGCTGCTGGCCCTGCCCGCCGACCGCCCCTTCCTGCTCGCCGGCGACTTCAACGCCTTGCCGACCGCGACGACCCTCACCCCTCTGCGCGAGCGCTGGACGGACGCCTGGGCCAGCCTCGAGACCACCCCCGGCCACACCTTCCCCTCCGACCAGCCCCGCGAGCGCATCGATTATTTTTGGTATGACGCCGGCCGCGTCCAGCCTGTCCGGCTCCGCGTCCCCGACACCCAGGCCTCCGATCACCGCCCGCTGGTGGCGACCTTCATCCTGAAGGTCCCCGCCGCGGGCAAATAAGACGTCCCGGGCGACTTCTTCACAACCGCCCCTCCGACTTGCCAGCGACCACCGTCCGGACCAGACTCTCCGGATGAGACCAGCCCTCTGGCAGGCCGTCGCGGACAACCTCAAGGATTCCCATCCCGATCTCCGGCTGGTCGCCAAGGACGATTTCAACGCGACGCTGCGGGCCAAGGGCTCCAGCGCGCGGCTCGGCCTCTTCTACCAACCGCGCGAGGGCGACGTCCCGGGCGAAGGGCAGGTCTCCCTCCTCCTCGACGGCCGGACCGAGATGGGGGCCATCGCGTATTTCCTCTCCGAGCAGGAGACCTTCGCCAAGGAGCTCGAGCAACCCATCCATTTCCAGCAGACCATCGATGACGCCAAGGCGGAGTCCCTGGGCGAGGCCCGCATCAGCCTCCAGGCGACGGTCGTCACGGCGCATGGCGGCGAGCTCGTCGATCGCATCTCCGTCTGGTACGCCAATGGCGCCCGGGCCTTGCTGCGGCTCCACGGCCGCATCATCGTCCACCGCGACGCCTGAGCGCGGACGCGGCTTGCGGTCAGGGTTCGCCCGGGCTAATCAAGGCGCATGCGCCTCCTGCCCCTGGTCTGCTTGCTCGCCTTGCTCCCGCCCGTCTTGGCCGCCGATAACCCCGGCAAAGGCAAGGCCACCGCGTTCGTCGCCCCGGCCACGAAACTCCCGCCCACGGTCAAGCGCCTCGGCGAACCCGGCGCCAAGGGCGGACTCGACTACCTCGTCTACCTCCCGGCCGACTATGACCAGGACAAGGCGAAGCGCTGGCCGCTCGTGGTGTTTCTCCATGGCGCCGGCGAGCGCGGCACCGACGTCCAGCTCGTCCGCAAGACCGGCCTGACGCAGACCCTCGAACGGCGCGGGGCCACGGCCTACGTGCTGATCGCCCCGCAGTGCCCGGCCGGCGGCTGGTGGGATACGGCGGCGCTCGACCCGTTGCTCGATCAGACCCTCGCCGATTACCGGGTAGACAAACAACGCGTCGTGCTGACCGGCCTGAGCATGGGCGGGTTCGGTACCTGGAAGTGGGGCGCCGAACACCCGGAACGGTTCGCCGCGCTCATCCCCATCTGCGGCGGCGGCAAGCCTGACACGGTCGCGAGCCTGAAGGGCATGCCCATCTGGGGCTTCCACGGCGACGCCGACAACGCCGTAAAATTGGGCCTGGGCCAGACGATGGTCGACGCCGCCAAGAAGGCCGGTGCCGAGATTAAGTTTACCATCTACCCCGGCGTGGGCCACAACAGCTGGGACAAGGCCTACGGCGAGCCGGAGCTAGAAGGCTGGATCCTGGGGAAGAAGAAATAAGCTCCGCGCACGTGGTTAGCGGTTAGCGGATAGCGGTTAGGACCGAAGCGGGCCGTCCAAAACCATTTCTACCCTCATGCTTGCAACATGAAGTGGTGCCGTCCGGCAACAGGCTCCTAGCGCCTCCTGCCTTGGCCTTACCGCCAACCGCTAACCGCCAACCGCTTTAACCCTCGTTTCCCCTTCCCTTTTACCCCGACAGGGGCTTAAAAAGACCCCTTCCCTCGCCCCCTTTCAACGTCCCATGACCTCCGCCCAAGTCCGCCAGTCCTTCCTCGATTTCTTCAAATCGAAGCAGCACTCGATCGTCCAGTCGTCGAGCCTGATGCCGGACTCCCCCAACCTGCTCTTCACCAACGCCGGGATGAACCAGTTCGTCCCGATCTTCCTCGGCCAGACGAAGTGCCCGTACACCCCGGGCCGCGCGGCCGACACCCAGAAGTGCATCCGCGCGGGCGGCAAGCACAACGACCTCGAGGACGTCGGCCTGGACAACAATTACTTCTTGGTGCTTATCAAGCACTTGCCAGACAAATCAATGACAAACAAGTAGAAAGCCATCCTAGAACAGAAATGATGGA
>CAIRWP010000168.1 GCA_903882335.1 uncultured Opitutia bacterium
AAAGGATTGGCCTCGTCGCTCAGGTCGCCTAGGCGCTTGTCGCCGCCGATATCGAGCGTACGGAACGTGACGGGTCGGCCCTGCGCGAGACGCACCGCCTCGGCATATTCATCGTACTGCTCCGCCTCGGTCGGCCACGCATCGAGGCGCAGGTAAAGGTTCTCCGTCCGGTAGAGGCCGACGCCGTGGGCGTGGTAGCGCAGGGCGTCCTCCATCTCCTCCGGCCCGCCGATGTTGGCCAGGAGCTCGAAGGCGGCGCCGTCGGCCGTAGTGTCCGGCAGGGCGATTTCGCCCATCACGCGATCGCGGCGGGTGCGCAGGGCCTGCTCCTTGTCGAGGTAGGCGGCGAGCGTCTCCGCCGAAGGATTGACGATGACGAGCCCGGCCTCGCCGTCGACGAGGAGCGTGTCGCCGGCGCCCACCGCGGCCATCAGCCCTCTCACCCCGACCACGGCCGGGATGTCCAAGGAACGCGCCATGATGGCCGAATGACTCGTCCGACCGCCTTCCTCCGTGACGAACGCCGCGACGCCCGCCTCATGCAGGCCGGCCGTCTCCGTGGGGGTCAGGTCCAGCGCGACGACCACCTGGCGGCCGGCGACCGGACCGACTTCCGCCGGAGCCGCGCCGAGGAGCTGGTCGAGCACGCGGCCGGTGACATCGCGGATGTCGGCGGCGCGCTCGCGGAGGAAATCGTCCTCCATCTTGGCGAAGATATCGATGTAGCGCTGCGCGACCGTCTCGAAGCAGTGCTCGATGTTGTAGCCGGAGCGCCGGACCTCCTTGGTCACCTCATCGATGAGGGCGACGTCCTCCAGCACCAGCAGGTGGGCGTCGAAGATTGCCGCCTCGGACTCGTTAAGTTTACGGGCGACATCCGCGCGCAGCTGGGCGATCTCCACCCGGGTAGCGGTCAAGGCGACCTCGAGCCGGGCCAGTTCCCGCTCCGGGTCGTCGACCCGCCGGCGAACCACGAGGGCACGCCCTTGCTGGAGCAGGTAGGCGGTCGCCCGGGCCACGCCGGGGGCGGCGGCGGTCCCGAGCAGCCTGACTTCGGCCCGATGGGAGTTGCCCTGCATCCTGCAGGTCAGAAGAAGCCCCCGCAGGGAGGAAGCAAGGCGGATTAAGGGCTCAGGCCAAGGTCGGCTCGCTGGCCTCGACGGGATGGAGCAGGTCGGGCGGAGTCAGGTGCGGAACAACGCGGTCATGCACTTCGCCGTTGGGCAAATCGAAGTCGGACGGCAATTCCAGGTTGACCAAGGCCATGCCACCCGGCGCATCGGCCAGGGCCGGCATCTCGCCCATCTCGGGCATCTCCTCGACGGCCGAGATATCGGTGAAAAGCACGAGCCCCGAGACCTCTTCCGGCAGACGAACCTGTAGTTCGACAAAAATCAGGGCGAGCAGGCAGAGGTGCGCGAACGAGCGACCGGCCCGCTGGGCGAAACCATGCAACCAGAGCATAGCCTGCCGGGGCGAACAACCTTCCTGCTTACTCAGGTAGGCCATCTGGGCGCGGTGCAGGCGCAGGCGGGCCTGGAAGCGCTGGTGCAGCTCCGGCGAGGACTTGATCGCGTCGCGGAGGCGGATGACCTGCTGACGGGACGCGGTGCCCTCGAGATAAAGGACGATGAGGGACTCGAGCTCGGCGTTGGTCATGTGCGGAACTCCTCCCCCATCAGGTCGCGCAAGGCTTCCCGGGCCCGGTTGATGCGGCTCTTCACCGTTCCGATGGAGAGTCCGAGTTCCTCGGCGATCTCCTCGTAGGACATGTTCCGCACGTTGCGCATGGTCAGGATACGAGCGTGTTCCGGTTTCAGTTGTTCCATGCATTCGGCCACTTTATCGACGAATTCATTCTGCTGGGCCTCGCGGCCGGGACCCTGGCTGCCATCCGAAAGGATGTCATGGAGGGTCGCGCCCGGATCCTCCCCGAGGTCGGCGTCCAACGACATGGATTGGTCGCGCTTGCGACGGCGCCAGTACCAGTAGCGGTTGCGGGCTAGGTTGGTACCGATTTGGTGGATCCAGGTCGAGAAAGTGGCCGTCCCCCGGAACGAAGCCAGCACCCGGTGGGCCCGAATGAAGGTGTCCTGAGTGATTTCCTCTGCGTCCTGGCGGTTACGCAGTAGGGAAAATACCTTGGCAAAAATCCTTCCCTGGTAGCGGAGCACCAGCTCGTTGTAGGCCGCGAGATCCCCGGCGCGGGCGCGGTCGAGGGCGGACTGGTCGGCTTCGGTCTCCATGGTTTAGGGGTGGATTTCAGGCGGGGTTCGCCGACTATGGTGGTGACATCCCCGCGGAATTCAACTGCTGTCTGCAACCGTCTACCGCCCCTCCCTACCCCGGTGCCCATGTTCTCTTCGACCAAGAAAAATCCGACCTTACGCTGGGTGAACTGCCTCAGCGGGGCACGCGGCTCGGTCGACCAGTTCCCCTTCCGACTGCCGGCCGGGTCCCCCTCCCCTCAGGTGACCGTGTCGCCAGCGGCGCAGGGACTCACCCTGACCCCGACCCCGGGCAGAAGGCCCCTGGTCAACGGCGTGGCCATCGATGGCCCGGTGACGATCGCGGAGACATCCACGTTGCAGCTGGAAGATGGCCTGCTCGCCCTCAGTTTGGAAGAGACGGATACCTTCCGAGACTTGCGTACGGGCGCCTGGATGCTCTTCGACGCCGCCTCCGGGGAACTGCTCGGGGAATTCGCCCCGGCGGATTTGCTCGACCGGGCCAACGACCTCGGACGCCCCCCGGAACACCTCGCCTGCACGCCGACCGGCCTCGAGATCGGCTTCTCGCTCTCGCTCGCGGCGCCCTTGCTCTCCCCGCGGGAGGAAATCGCAACGCGCCCGCCCGGCCCCGCGCTACTGGCGGCGGAGCAGAATCGCGGGGCGCATCTCTGCCCGGTCTGCTGGACGCGCTTCGACGCCGGCGACGCCTTGAGCATCGCCGTGCATGAGGACCTGCGCGGCGACCCGATCCTCGGCTCCGACGCGCGCCTGCGCTTCCAGCCGACCCGCTTCAACGACCAAGGGCTCGCCGTGGATCCGATGGGGCTGGCCTGCACGGACCTCGCCTGCCCGCATTGCCGACGCCAGCTACCGCCGGGCTACCTGGACATGCCCCACCGCATCCTCTCGCTGATCGGGGCGCCCAGTTCCGGAAAATCTTACTACCTGGCCGTCCTGACGCGCGAGCTGCAGGAAAGACTGCCGAAGGACTTCGGCCTGGCCTTCAAGGACGGCGACCCGAGCGGCAACATGCTGCTTAACCAGATGCGCAACACGCTCTTCTCCGCCGCTACCCCGGAGGAAGCCCTGCTGGGCAAGACCGCGCTGGAAGGTGCCACCTACGAGAAGCTGCCGCGACTGGGACGCCTCGTGTCGCTCCCCCGCCCCTTCATCTACGCCCTCAGCCGACCCGGGGCGCGCAAGCAGGAGACCTCCCTCATCCTGTACGACAACGCCGGCGAGCACTTCGAGCCCGGCGTCGATATCCACGACTCGCCCGGCGCGATGCACGTCGCGACCTCCGCGGGACTGATCTTCCTCTTCGACCCGACCGCCAACGCGCGCTTCAAAGCCCGGCTCATCGGCGTGGAGGATCCGCAGCTCAGCCTGAAGGGGCGGGTCGACCAGCAGGACAGCATCCTCGCCGAGATGGAGACACGCATCAAGCGGGTGATGGGGCTGGCCCACGATCAGCGCATCGCCACGCCGCTCGCCTTTGTGGTCGGCAAGTGCGACACGTGGTCACGGCTGCTGGCCTCGCCGCTCGAACCCGTGACGACGCCGGCCGGACTCGACCTCGCGGCCATCGAGCGCAATTCACAACGGGTCCGCGCGGTGCTACTCGATCTTTGCCCCGGCCTCGTGGCCTCGGCCGAATCGCTCGCGGAGGAGATCCGCTACTTCGCGGCGACCTCGTTCGGCCATAACCCCGTGGTCATCCAACAGGGCCCGAACAAAGGCCGCATCGCGCCGGACCCCCAGCGGCTCGCGCCCGCGCACGTGGAGGAACCGGTCTACTGGTTGTTGCATCGCGCCTCGCCCGAGCTCCTGCCTTCGGCGCCCCGGCTGAACCTGGAGAAGTTCCCTGCCGCGAGCAGCCCCTGACATGCCCCTGCAACTCCTCTTCACCTCCGCCCGCCAGGGCCTCGTCCCAGGTCGTTCCGGTTTCTGCACCGTGGCCCGCCACCGCGCGATGCCCGAGCGGCTCGCCCAGTTACTGGAGGGTCTCGGCACCCCGCACGACGCGCCGACCGGAGCGACCTTCACCTTCCGCCTTCTCGAGGCGGCCGGCCAACGTTGGTACGTGCTTTCCCGCTTCGTCGCCCGCGGACTCGACTACACCCAGCGCGACAACCGTCTCGCGCACCACCTCGCCTTCAGCCAGGAGGAGGCGATGGTGCTCCCGCCGCCGGCCGCGCTCGCCTACCGCTGGGACCAGTGGAAGGACGAGTGGTCCGGCGAGCCGACCTGGCTCGAGGGCGAAGCGAAGCCCCTCATCCTCAAGCCCGGCCCGGCCTTGACGCCCGCCGCCACCTGGCGGCAGGTCGCCGGCACCGGCGCGAAGGCCGCCTGGCTGGTCGATGCCACCGGCCCGGCCGAAGTCGCCTTGCTCAACTGCGCCGACCAGGACACCGCGCTGCGGCTCCTCGCCGAGTCCGCCGCCCTGCTCGGCAAGTCCGGCTGGGCCGCCACCTTCACCACCGACGTCGGCGTCAGCGGGGGCGATGGCTTCCGCTGGTGCCTCGGCCACACCGCCGGTCGCGCGGAAATCGACCTCGCCCAGGCCGCCGACCAGCCGGCGCCGACCGGCGACCTGGCCCGGGCGGCCGCGATGGGCCTGACCGCGACGGCGTCCGCCGCCGCAACCAACACCGCCCGTAAACCCAAGCCCGCCAAAAGCGGCGAGAGTTCCGGGCCTTCGGCCGGCCTGATCGTGCTGGTGCTCGCGGTCGTCGCCTTGGCGAGTTTCCTCGGCTGGAAGGTCCTGCAGACCCCGCCGCCGCCCGCGCCGCCGGTCGTGACCGCCCCGCCGCCCCCGCCCGTCGACACCGCGAAGGCCGATGAAATCATGAAGGCGAACCTCGCCCTGAAGGACATCGACGGCCTGATCGACCGCGAGGAATTCATCGACGCCGCCAAACTCTGGTTCGAGACCGCCGCGCTCTCCCCGGAGTTCGCCGCCAAGCATCGTTCGCGCGTGGTGCCGCGCCTGACCGCCCGTTTCGCCGAAGTCGGGGCCGCCCGTTTTGCGACCCGCCTCGACTCCCTGCCGCCCGGCGGGGACGGCAAGGACGCGGCCGCCCTCGCCGCCGAGATGCAAGAAGCGCTGCGCGTCGGCACCCGCCTCGAAGTCGCGGTCGACGCGGCCTGGAAGCAGCTCCAGGAAATCGCCGCTCGCGCCGAGCTGCTGGCGGCCCTCGACGTGCGGCCCACCCTGCTGGTAGCCGGCATCTGGGAAACGGGCGACAACGGCCCGGCCGGGCCTTCCCAGGCTCGCTTCACCCTGCCGGTCGAGGCCGGCCAGAAACTCACGAAGTTCCTCGAGCTCGCGGGCGTCGGCGCCAACAACTCGGTCGCGGTCCAGCTGCGGTTGCTGCCGCTCGCCCGGCTCCACACCCGCGAAGCTAAGGCGAAACCGATGATGGGCGAGGTGCGCCGCGGCGGCCAAGGCCTCTGGGTGGAGGCGCGGGCCGAAGCCGGCCAACTCAACCGACCGATCGTGCTCGGCGTCGGCCCCCGCGGCAACGCCCTCGAGCTTTCCTTCCGCGACGGCGAAGCCCGCGCCTACCCGGAGACGAACCGGCAACTCGAGATCACCCTGCCGAGCGGCGACCGACTGTCCCTCGGCCTGCTCGCCAAACCTTCCGTCCTCCAGCCGTTGGAACTCGGGCTCGGCGGACTCCGCAAGGATGCCGACACCGGCGTCGTCCGCGCCGCCGCGTGGGCCGAGCCCGCGGTCTATGCGCTCAGCTGGGCCGGCGGGAACACCGGGCTCTTCCCCGCGGGTCATGAATTCCCGGACCGCGACCTGCCTTCCCTCCGCGCCACGCGCTCGGTGCTGGAGACCGACCTGATCCGCCTCGAAGGGCGGACGGGGCCCGGCACGCCGCCCTCGGCGCTGCTCGCCGAACGCCGCCGGCTCTTCAACGAAGGCGAACTCATCCGCGCCGGCGCCCCGTGGCGCCTCGTCATCGTCGGACCCCGGGGCGAGGAGCTGTCCGGTCCGATCGAATTCCGCTAAGGCATGCAGATCGACCGCCTCATCGCCCGCATCCGCGGCCAGCTGGAACTCGGCAGCCCCGACCTCGAGGCCCGTTCACTCGCGGGCGAGTACGCGGCCCTCTGCGCACGGGCGCGCGAACGGCTTGAACAGGCCGCGGGCCTGATCCGCGGCGGCCAGGAGCACGCGGCCTTCCAGGTGGCCGAATCGGAACCCGACCTGCTGGGCCTGTGCGCCCAGCTGAGCTTCGCCGAATCGGAACGGTGGCATGCGCTCTGCCGCGAACGCGGCCTGCCGACGGGCTTCCCGCTCGATGACCAGCAAGTCATCGCCGTGGGCGGCCTCTACGGCAAGGAGATCGGCGAGAACCACCCGCTCTACCGGGATTACCGCGAGGCGATGCGCACCCGTCAGGAGGACCAGGCGCTGACCATCCTCCGCTCGATTGTCCGCATCAACCCGGCCGACCCGAACGCCCGTTCCGAACTGGACCGGCTCTCGACCAAGTTCCTGCGCGAATCGCTCGGCAAGGTCGCCGCCCTCTTCGCGGCGGACCGGGCCGAGGAGGCGGTTGCGCTCATGAAGCGGATGGAGCTTTTCGGCGCCTCCGGCCTCGCGGGCGAGGAGCACTGGGAAGCCTCGCTCCGCGCCCGCCGAGATTGGCTGCGCGCCAAGGCCGCGGAGCAGATCGCGCAGGCCGTGGACGAGGCGGCCAAAGCGCGCGCGGGCGACCACTGGGAGACGTGCGCGAGCGCGCTCGGCCGGGCCCGCTCGCTGGAGCGTGACCACCAGGTGAACCTGCCCGCCGCGCTGGCGAAGACCCTGGCCGAGCTCGAAGGCTGGGCCGGCGAGCTCGCCGCCACCGCCGAAGCCGAGGCCGCCCTGCGCGCCGGCGTCGAATCCCTGACGACCGAGTGGCGCAGCCTGCAGCAGGAAGCGGCCCGCGGCTCCTCGCCGGCGACCTTGGTCGCGCGCCTCGGGAATTGGCTGGAGCGGGCGATACCGCTGGCGGACCGCCTGCCCGACGGACTGATCCGCGACGCGCGCACGCTGCGCCAGCTCACGCGCCGGCGCCTGAGCCGGCGCTACGCGCTCCTCACCGCCGCCCTCGTGCTGGCGGTGCTGGGAATCGGGGCCGGCTCCTTGCTCTGGCTGCGCCGGGAAGCCTCCGACAAGGAGGCCCGCGAACGTTTCGCCACGGCGGGGATCGCCGTCGACCGCGGCGACCCGGAGACGGCGGCCCGCCTGCTCGATGAACTGCGCGCCCGCAGCCCCGGCTTGGCCGAGGAGCCGGCGCAGAAGGAGGCCGAGGAGGCCCTGCGTCAGCGTATCGCCGACCAGCGGACGGCGCTGCAAAGGCTCCAGGACGAGGCCGGCTACCTCAAGGCCCGTCAGACGGAAGGACTCAGCCTCACCGGCCTCGGCGACGTGCGCAAGCGGGTGACGGCCTACCTGGATGAGGTCGGCAAGCTCGGCCCCGCCGCGCAGGCCAGGCTGACCCGAATCCTGCCAGACGCCACCAAGCTGCTGGCGGAGGCCACCCGGCTCGAGGAACAGGCCGCCGCCGACCTGACCGCCGCCCGCCGCCGCCTGCGGCAAGCCCTGGGCGAGACCGAGAACATCGCCGACGTGGGCAAGTCCGTCGCGGCGCTCGACCAGCTGCGCGCCTTGCTCGACCAACTCCGCCAAGCGGGTCTTAAGAACCTCGACGAGGCCTATGCCGAGGCCGACCGCGCCGGCAGCCGCCTGGAAGATGAACGCAAGTCGCTCGGCGCGGTGAAGTCGCTCGAGACCACCGCCGACCTCCGCTCCTACCTCGCCGCGCTCAAGGAGGCCGCCGAGGCCGCGCCCGAGAAAACGGACCTCCACCAGCGCGGGCTCGCCGTGCTGGATAAGGCCGAGGCTTTGCGCAACCTGCCCCGCTCGGCCTTGGCGCCGCGGTTCGGCGCGATGTGGGACGGTTGCGCCAACTCCGACGCGCAAGGCATCTTCCCGCCCAAGGACCTCGGCGAAGGCGAAGCCAAGATCCTCAAGCAGCTGACGGACGACGGCGTCATCCGCGCGCTGCGCAAATACAGCGTCGTCGCCCACTCCCTCCAAGGTCCGCGCCTGGTCGGCTCGGTCTTCGTGGTCGGCGACCTGACGAAGACCCGCAGTTCCTTCGGCGACGGCATCGAGGTCCGCACCGAGGCCAAGGAACTGACCCGGGAAGGCGCCGTGATCGACGCGGTGTGGAGCCGGCGCGACTTCGTGAACGGCGCCAAGTCCGGCGAGGAACTGCAGGAAGGCCTGATCATCCCCGAGGTGGAATACCTGCGCGGTCTTGGCCGTTTCCACGACCCCAAAACCGGGCAACTCGGCGAACCCCTGCTGCGCACCCTCGACCGCCTCCGCCGCGGGACAGCGCCCTACCTCGAGGTGCGCGCCTACCAGCTGCAGGAACTCTATCGCCTCGGCACCCAACGCCCGGACGTTTGGGGCCTGCTCTACTCGCCCTCCGCCCAGCGCGACGCCGAGCAGCTGCGACGCATCACGGCGAACCGGATGGGGGCCTTCGACTTCCTCTACAAGGACAAGTGGGCCGATGCCCAGACGGAGCTCAAGGTCTTCCTGTTGCCGCGCACGGGCCCGGGCTACGCCGAGGAAGCCCGCTTCTGGCGGACCGTGCTCGGCACGTTGCGCGAGCGTCCGCTGATCTTCGCCGGCCACGTGGGCCGCGACGGCAAGGCCGCGCTCCGCGACCCGCTGGCGAACGTCGTCCTCTACGGCATCGACACCGATGGCAAGGCGACCGTCCTGTTCCGCGTGAACCAGGAGGGCATCCCGGTGCGCGTCGCCGAAGCCGCGCCGTGGACGCCGCTACTGCGCCTCCCCGGCACGGTCGCGGAGGCCGCCCAGGCCGCCGGGATCCCCGCCGGCCTGACGCCCCCGACCGGGGGCTGGGAAGCCTTGCTCCAAGGCCGCGACCTCTGAGCCATGGCCGCGTCCGATGCCTACCGACTCCGCTGGAAAGGCGCCGTCACCGGACCGTTCCCGCTCAGCCGCGTCACGGAGATGCTGCGCACCGGCGAGATCAGCCTGCTTCATAACATCGAAGTGGACGGCAAGTGGACCACGGTGCGCGACTACTTCCGCGCGACCGGCCTCACGCGGGTGCACACGCCGGGCCCGGGTTTCGCTCCGCCGCTCTCGCCGTTCGCCCAGGACGAGACGCCCCCGCCGCCCCCCGGGGCCCCTGGCGAGGGTCCCCGAGCCGTCGCGGCCCGCAAGCGGCTGAGCGCCTCCGAGATGCTCGAGCGCTCCGTCCGCGAAGGCTACCTCTGGTGCGGCGCGACATTCCTGTTCCCGCCGATTTTCGCCCTGCTGGTCTTCCCGATGTCCTGGCTGCAAGGGGTCGACGTCGCCGCGATGCGCAGCCTGCACCTGGCGATCGTCTTCATCCTCGCCGCCCTCGTTGGCAGTTTCCTTCCCTTGATCTTCGTCCGTCGGATCAGTGCGACGCTCGGGCCGGCCGGTCTGAGGGAGGAAGGGGAAGCTCAGGTCAAACTGGCCCTAATCCTAGGGGTTTTCGGGGCGATCCTATGGTTGACGATGTGCGGGTGGTACCTCTCCCAGCGCTAGGCATCGTAACGGCTTGACGAAATCGGGCCCTTTACATGGACTCCGCTTCCTCGGTTTTCGGTAGCGTAGCTCAGTTGGTTAGAGCGAGGGACTCATAAGCCCTAGGTCGGCAGTTCGATCCTGCCCGCTACCACCACCGAGGAGGTATCTACGGCCAGCCGGCCAGATTGGCTTCTTTCCCAAGCCCTCACCCCGGCCCTGGCCCGAGCCCTCGGCCTTTGCTCAGGCCTTCAGGATCGCGGCGACCGGGATATCCAGGCCATCCTTCCAGAGCGACTCCAAGCCATAGCTTCGACGGGTGTCGTCGCGGAAAAGATGGAAGACCACGTCGAACGCATCCACGACCGACCAACCGCTGTCCTTATGGGCCTCGGTGCGGGTCTTCGAACCAGCGGCTTCCACGACGCGCTCCAACTCGATGCGCAGCGCGCGCAGGTGCGGCTCGGAGTTGCCGGTGGCGACCACGAGGAAATCCGCGACGGAGGAAAGCTGCCCCAGTTGGAGGACGCGGAGATCGCTGGCCTTCTTCTCGTCGAGGGCCTTGACGGCGGCCACGAGGTGGGCAGGCATCAGCGGCAGTTGGAAGGCGACGGCCGGGGCGGCCGGAGCGATGTTCGCGGAGCGTCCCTTGGCCTTGAGGGCGCCGGGCTTGGCGGCGGCGCGACGGACCGGAGCGGGCTTGGCAACCGGCCTGGACATCGGCTTCGAGACCTTCTTGGCGGGCTTGGCCACCGGTTTGGCCGCCGGCTTCACCGGAACCTTGGTGACCTTGACCGGAGCCTTGGCTACCTTCTTCACCTTGACCGCCTTGGCGAGCTTGGCGGACTTGGTGGGTTTGGCGGCGGGCTTCTTTTTCTTGAGGGCGGACATGGTCAGGCTTGGTAAAGGGCGTGCTCTTCGATGTGGCGGCGCACGGCAGGGAGCAAGCCGTTTGTCGGCTGACCGTTCCGCAACCGCTCCCGCAGGTCCGTCGAGGAGACCTCGACCGACGGCGCGTCCAGCCGATGAAGGCGCACCTGGCCGCGCAAGGCGGAGGGCGCCTCGACCTTCAGGCCGTCGCGCGCCAGGACGGCGAATTCGACCAGCCCGACAAGTTCGCCGACGTCCTTCCAACGGTCCAACCGTCCCAGCTGATCGGCGCCGAGGATCCAGATGAGCCGAGCCTGCGGATGCTCCCGGACGAGTTCCCGCGCGGTGTCGATGGACCAGCTGGGGCCGGGACGGAGCGTCTCACGCGCATCGACCGTCGCCCAGGCGGCGTCCGCGAAAGCCAGGCGGGTCATGGCGATCCGGTCGGCCACCGAGGCGCGCGGCGGCCCGTCACGCAGCGGCGCCTGCCCGGCGGGAAGCACGACCACCTGAGCCAACCCGAGCTGCCGCCACGCGGCGGTGGCGGCGGCCACGTGCCCGACGTGGGGCGGGTCGAAGGACCCTCCGAAGATGCCGAGCACGGCGGACATGCGGGGATTACGCCCACCCCGGCGGCGACTGGCAACCCAAAGCAGGCTTGAGCCCGGCCCCTTCACCGGGAACGATGCCTCCCATGGCGTCCGCCTCGCGTTTCCTCCCCGCTGACTTCGATCCGACCCGGCCCATCGCCGTGATCGCCGGCAAGGGACGCTACCCTGCCCTGCTCATCGAATGCGCCCGGGCCCGCGGCGCCCAAGTCCGGCTGGTGGCCTTCGAGGAAGAGACCGACCCGGCGTTGATCGCCACCTTCGAACCCGCGCACCGCCGGTCCGTCCCCGTGGGCAAACTCGGCGGACTGCTCGAGGCCCTCGCGGAGCTCAAGGTCGCGGGCGCGCTCATGGCCGGCCAAGTCACGCCGCGGAAGCTGTTCTCCGGGATGATCCCGGACCTGAAGCTGGTGGCCTTGCTCGCCTCGCTGAAGGAGCGTAACGCGGAGACCATCTTCGGAGGCGTCGCCCGCGAGATCGAGGCGACCGGCGTGCGCATGCTCGACGCCCGCGTCTTCCTCGACGACCACCTCGCCACGCCAGGCTGCCTCACGGGCTGGCTCGCCGGGGTCGCCGACGACGAACTCGCCTTCGGCGTGCGCATGGCGCGAGAGATGGCCCGGCTCGACGTCGGCCAGGCGGTGGTGACCGCGAAGGGCACCGTGATCGCGGTCGAGGCCTTCGAAGGGACCGACAACATGCTCAAGCGGTGCGCGGCGACCGGCGGCAAAGAGATGCTGCTCACCAAGGCCGCGAAACACGCCCCGGACTGGCGCTTCGACGTCCCGTGCTTCGGCCTGCAGACCCTGGAGAGCATGGTGGCGGGCGGCGTGCGCCGCGCCGCGCTCGAGACCGACGCGGTCATCCTCATCGACAAACCGGCGGTCATCGCGCGGGCCAAGGAGCTCGGCGTGACCCTGCTCGGCTTCCCCGCCGCGTGAACGCGCTCGAGACCCTCATCGCGGAGGCCGTAACGCGCCGCCTGGGTGGCGCCGGTCGCGTCACGGCGCTGACGCTCGGCACCGAGGACGCGGACATCAC
>CAIRWP010000169.1 GCA_903882335.1 uncultured Opitutia bacterium
CGGCTGGTATGGCGCGACCGGCTCCGGCCTGCAGGAAGGGCAGGGCGTCCCCGCCGCCGCGGACATCGTCGTCGGCACCCTCGGCAAAGGCCTCGGCTCACACGGCGCCTACGTCCTCGCCCACGCGCCCGAGGTCCGCGATGCGCTCATCAACTTCGCCGGCGAGTTCATCTACTCCACGTACCTCGCCCCCGCCAGCGCCGCCGCCGCCCTGGCCGCGATCGACCGGGTCCGCGAACTCGCGTCCGAACGTCCTTCGCTCCATGCGCTCTCGGTCGAATGGCGCGACGGCCTCTGCGCCGCCGGCTTCGCCGTCCCTTCGGGCGACTCGCCCATTATCCCGCTCATCCTCGGCGACTCCGACGTCACCCTGCGCTATGCCGAGGCCTTGCGCGCCGCGGGCTTCCTCGTTTCGGCGATCCGCCCGCCCACCGTCCCGGTTCGGACCGGCCGTATCCGGATCTCCCTGCGTCGCGGCCTCCCCGCGGACAGCCTCACGAGTTTCCTCTCCGTGCTGAAAGGGGTCTCCGCATGAAGATTGGCTGGCTCGGCGGCTGGGGCGTCTCCCTCGCGGAGATGCGCGACCTCGCCGTCGCGCATGCGCCCGACGCCGAACATGACATCTACCCGCCCGTCGTCGGCGCCGCCGAGAACCTCGTCGGGTGCGACGCGGTGGTGGGCTGGTCCCTCGGCGCGCACCTCTTGCTCGAGGCTGGCGCGCGCGGCGTGAAGCTCCCGCCGAAGGCCTTGCTGTTCGCCCCGTTCACGTCGTTCTGCGCCGAGCATGGCTCGGGCGGACGCGCCTCCGAGACCCAGGTCAAGTGGCTGCGCCGCTGGCTCGACACCGACCCGGCCGCCGCGCTCGCGGATTTCCGCCGCCGCGCCGGCCTCGCCCCCGCGCCGTCGGCCGACCTCCCGTACGAGATCGAGTATCTCCGGGCCGGCCTCGACCTGCTCGCCCAACCGGCCGGCATCTCGCTCGTCACCTTCGGCCGCCAAGGCCTGCCCGCCGGCTGGGAAGCCTACGTCGGCGAGCAGGACACGCTGCTCAATCCCGCGGGCGTTGGCGAAGCGATCGTCGGCTGCCAGACGGTCGAAGGACTGGGCCACGACCTCCGGACTTTCCTCACCCCCTGACCATGCGTTTCGACGAACGAGCCGATAGTTACGAGGCCCACGCCGCGCCCCAGAAGCGCTTCGCGGAGGCCCTCGCGGCGTTCGCGCCGTTCCGCCGCGGGGCCCGCGTCACCGAGCTGGGCGCTGGCACGGGTTTCCTCACCGCCGCATTGCTGGCGCAAGGGGTCAACGTCGACGCCACCGACGCCTCCCCCGCGATGGTCGAGCTCGGTCGCCAGGCGGTGCCCGCCGCCAGCTGGTCCGTCCACAATGCCTTCGGCCCCATCGAGCCGGCCAAGGCCCTCGCTTCCACCGGCTTGCTCCATTGGGCTGGCGATCCGGCCGCCGTGCTCCGCCATTGGCGCGCGGCTTTGCCGGAAGGCGGCCGACTGCTGTTGGGCGTCCCTTGCGACCCGTGCTTGAACGAACTGCGCGACCTCATCGGCGAAGGCCCGGTCCGCTGGCGCGACGAGTCCCAGTGGCTGGCGCTGCTCAAGGGGGCGAAGTTCGACGTCCATGCCCACGGGGTGCTCGAGGCCGAGGAGGTCTACCCGACCGCCTTGGATTTCTTCCGCACGCTGCATCGGAGCGGCGTCACCGGCGACCCGCGCTTCTCGCCCGCCGAACTACGCTCGCTCCTCCGCGATTATGACCGCCTCCATGCCCATAAGGACGGCGTCGTCGCCACCTGGGCTTGGCTGGTGGTGGACGCGACGGCGCGCGCTTAGCGCGCAGAGTGAGTTGATCCGTTGATCAGTTGGCCGGTTGGCAAGGGATACAGATGGCAGGGATGCGATGACATCGCGCCCCTGCCTTCCGTTCACCATTCGGCGAACTTGCTGCAGCGCCCTGCGCGGAGCGCTTTCCCAACCGCCAACCGCTAACCGCCAACCGCTACTACCTTGCTTACTCGAACCTGAACTCGTCCTGGGACTCGGGCGGGGGTTCCTCGCCGGCGAGGATGCCGCGGACGAAGAGTTCGCGGTGCTCGGGACAAGGGCCGAGCCGGCGCAGGGCCTCGATGTGGTCCGGGGTGCCGTAACCTTTGTGCCGCGCGAAGCCGTATTCGGGGTAGCGCGCGTCCAGCTCCACGAGCAGGCGGTCCCGCTCGACCTTCGCGACGATCGAGGCGAGCGCGATGGCGAGGCTCTTGCCGTCGCCGCCTTTGACGGATTCATGCGCCCAGGCGAACGGCCGGAGCGGGAGGCCGTCGACGAGTACGAGCACGTTGCGCTCATCGGTGCGGCCGAAGAGCTCGCCTTCCGTGCCCGCCGCGGGGAAGAGTCCGGCCAGCGGGCCTTGGGCCAGTTGCGCGATGCAACGGGCCATCGCCAGGCGGGTCGCGCCCAGGATGTTGTGGGCCGAGATCTCCAGCACCGATGCCTCCGCCCAGACGGCGCGCAGCTTGCCCTCGGCGGCCATCTCCCCGATCCGCCCGCGCAATTCGGCGCGCTTCTCGGCGGTCAGCTTCTTCGAGTCGTTGGCGCCCGCGAGCCGTCGCAGCCAGGCCGCCTCGCCGTAGAAACCGGCGTCGAGCAGCACCGCGCCTGCGACGACCGGCCCGCAGAGCGGCCCGCGGCCGGCCTCGTCGACGCCCGCGATGCCCGGACGTCCGGCGCCGCGTCTGCGGTCGAAGGAGGCCAGCGACGCCATCGGTTCACTCCGCCTTCTTGCGGCGGAAGAAGGGCTTCGGTTCCGGCGGCTCGAGCCCGCGGGCTTCGTACGCCGTCTTGAAATGCATCTTCGCGAAATTGATCAGGATTGCCGGACCTAGCCGTTCGATCAGTTCGACCGCGGCGCGCTTGGCCTCGGCGCCGGAGCCCTTCGGCAGGTGCACCCCGCCGTCGGCCGAAAGACGGTCGAGCTCGCGGACGAACGCCGCGCGGGCGACGATCGAGGCCGCCGCGACGACCGGGTCGGATTCCGCCTTGGTGCGCATGCGCAGGTCGAAGACGATATTCTTGCGGGCGAGCTCCTTCTGGACGATCGGCTCCTCGGAGAACTGGTCGAGCAGGCCCCAGGCCGGCCGGCGGCCGTTCAGTTCCTCGTAGTTCTTCAGGGCCTCCTCGCAGGAGGTCGCGTGCATCCAGCCCAGCAGCCGGTTCAGGTTCTTGCCGAAGCGCGAGTGCAGTTCGTTATACTTCGCCATCCGGGCGAAGGTCGTCTTCACCGCCACGCCCGGCGTCGAGCGGATCATGCGATCCAGCTCAGCGATGGTCGGGTCGGTCAGCTTCTTGGAATCCTTGATGCCCGCCTTGATCCATTCGTGGACCACGTCACCCGAGGCGATCACGCAGGCTGAGACCACCGGGCCGAAGAGGTCGCCCTTGCCGGACTCGTCGAGGCCCGCGTGTTCGTCGAACCACTCGGGGTTGAGCTCCGCGTCGTAGCCTAGGACGGCTTGGCCGGTGACGTCGGGTTCCAGCGTGAACTTCACGAACTCCTCGGTGCCCTTGCCGGAGATCACGCACTTGCCGGACTTGTAGTGCACGATGTTCAGGTTCTCGCCCTTGAAGGCGAAGGCCGAGTGCTCGACGGGGAAGGAGACCCAACCCTTCGCGACGAGGATACCCCGCAGCTTGGTGGCCTGGGCGGAGTCCAGCTTGAGGGTGTGCATCGCCACCTTCTTCGGTTCGTCGTCGGAGTCCTGCTTTGCCTTTCGTGCCATGTCCTCCAAGGTCTACCGAGCCGCAGGACCAAATCCAGCCCCATCCCATGCCGACCCCTGAACCACAGCCTTTCACGGCCGCCCTGGCGTTCCGGAAGGCCTTGTTGGCGTGGTTCGCCCGGCACCAGCGCCCGCTGCCTTGGCGGACGGAAGTCTCGGCCTACCGCACCGTCGTCTCGGAGCTCATGTGCCAGCAAACCCAGGTGGCGACCGTCCTCCCGTA
>CAIRWP010000170.1 GCA_903882335.1 uncultured Opitutia bacterium
GCGAGCGCCTTCGTGGTGCCTTCCTGCGTGGCGCGCCCAGGAGCGAGCAGGTCGATGATCGCACCCTTGGGCGTGCCCGGCTTGATCAGTTCTTCCGCCGTCGATCCCCAGAGGCGGGTCAGCAGGCGCTTCTTACGGGCGGCGGCCTGCTTCACCAGTTCGCCTTGGAGCCAAACGCGCGCCGCCTCGGCGCCCGCGAGTGACTCATCCGTCAGCACCTTCTTGAAACCCGGACCGGCCAGTTTCTCCGGCAGGCGCGGGTGGTCGACCACGTCGACCTGGATAAACTCGCCCGGGAACAAGCGCGCCAACGTATCGAGCACGTCGGCCTGCAGTGCCCGGTCCTCCGGCTCCAGCGCGAAGTCGAAGCGCACCCGCGGGATGACCTCGATGTGCCGCGCTCGCGCGTAGGCGACGACCTCCCTGATCTCGTCCTCGGTGTAGGCGCCGCCGTGGGGCCGGCCCGCCTGGTAAACGTCGCGTTCGTCGCCGCGCAACGTCGGGCGTTCCTCCTCGTAGCTACGGGGTGCGCCTTTGATGGCCTCCGCCAGTTCCGGATGCTTGTCGACCGGCAGGCGCCAGTTGCCCTCGGCGTTGAGCAACCAGCGCAGCACGTTGATCTTATGCTGCGCCATCTGGTCGAGGTCGCGCAGCAGCACCTCCTTCGGCTTGTGGAAGAAACCCGCGTCCACGTCGAGCACCCGCCACCGTAGTGTCGGCTGGTCCTCGAAATCCCCGCAAGCCGCGGACCAGTCGGGCGCCTTCGTCGGCTTGGCCGCCGCGAGGAGGTCCGCCGGGAAGAGCTGCAGCAGCGTGCGCGTCGCGCGGAAGACGCCCGTCTCGGTGCCCCCCGCGATCAGCGCCCGCGTTCCGGTGAGCCGCATGCGGTAGCCCTCCGGCTTGAGCGTGGCGTCGAGCCCGAGCACGATGTCGCCCGGGTTCATGCGCTGCGTCGCCTCGGCCGCGATCTTCCAGCCCAGGTTCCGCGAGAGCTCGTCGGCCAGCAGCGTGGCCTCGTCGAGCAAGCTCGCGTCCAGGGCCACGACCCGGGTGCGTTCGGTGAGCCGGAAGCGGTCGTTCACCGGTTTCGCGAGGACCGGTTTCGGGAGCAGGGCGGGCAGGGGCGGGACTTTTGCCGGTTCCGGCGTCGCCGCGAAGGCGACGCTCAAGGCCAGTCCGCAGAGGAGGAGGGGCGATCCGCGCATGCCTCGGATTTAGGGCCCGAAGGCGGGCGAAGCGACCTTTTTGCCTTTCTCCAAGGCCAGGACTCGGCAGGATGCCACCCCATGTCCGAATCCCTCCTGACCCTCCGCGAAAGCAAGTCCTCGCCCGTCGGCACCCGTTTCCAGGCCATCTGCGCCATGGGCGACGTCACCACCAAGACCGCGAAGACCGGCGCCTCCTATTATGAAGTCGTCCTGGCCGACGCCACCGACGACTTCAAGGCGCGCGTCTTCGGGGATTCCCCGGCCAAGCCCGTTCTCGTCACGCTGAAGGCTGGCACGATTGTTCGCATCAGCGCCTACGTCGGGGATTTCAACGGCCGCCCTGACCTCAAGCTCGAGAACCTCGCCCCGCTGACCGACGCCGAGCGCGCCGACCCGGCGATCATGGGCCGCCTGACCCCGGTGTCCCAGCACGACCCTGTGAAGATGCAGGCCGAGCTGCTCGGCATCGTCGCCCGCATCCCCCATGACGCGCTCCGCGCGACCGTCGAGTCCGTCCTCGAGGAGCATGGCGAACGTTTCTACGAGGCCGTCGCCGCGCTCGGCATGCACCACGCCTTCCGCCACGGCCTGCTCGAGCACACCCTGCGCATGGCCAAGTGCGCCGAGGCCCTGCTCCCGCTCTACCCGAAGGTCGACCCCTCCCTGGCGGTCGCCGGCACCGTCCTCCACGACGTGGGCAAGATCCAGGAATACTCCCGCCTCGAGCCCGGCATGGCCAAGGCCAGCTTCACGCGCGCCGGCAACCTGCACGGCCACCTCGTCCTCGGCGCTTTCCTCATCCGCCAGCACGGCACCAAGGTCGGCCTCGAAGCCTCCTTGCTCGAGCGCCTCGAGCACATCCTGCTCAGCCACCACACCATGCGCGAGTACGGCGCGGCGGCCATCCCCTCGACGCCTGAGGCGGTCTTCGTCGCCCGGATCGACGACCTCGACGCCAAGCTCTCCGCGGTCGAGGAGGAACTCCGCAAGGCCGTTCCCGGCGTGGAGTTCAGCCCGTTGCGCGCGATTGATGGCCAGCTGCTGATAACGCCTCCCAAGACCGGCCGCTGAGCCATGGATTTGCGGGAGCTGGATTTCGACCTGCCCCCGGAGCGCATCGCGGCGGTGCCCGCCGTGCGTCGCGACGCCTCCCGTCTGCTCGTCGTCCACCGCGCGACGCGTGCGATCGAGCACCGCGTCTTCGCCGACCTCCCGGACCTGTTGCCGGTCGGCACCACGCTCTTCCGTAACAATGTCGCCGTGCTCAAGGCCCGGCTCTTCGGGGTCCGCCCCACCGGCGGTAAGGTCGAATGCCTGCTGCTGCGGCCGACGGCCCGACCTGAGGAGTGGTGGTGCCTGCTGCGTCCCGGCAAGCGCGCCGCCGACGCC
>CAIRWP010000171.1 GCA_903882335.1 uncultured Opitutia bacterium
GGCGGGTGAAGAGATGCTCCTCGGTCTTGCCGGCGAGGGGGACCACGACCGAGCGGCCGCGGGTGACCACCGTACCGAGAGAGGTCCGGTTGAGCGTGATGCTCGGGGCGAGGGCCGAGGCGCCGAGGTCGCCATCGACGCTGCGCAGGTGCAGCACGTCGTCGATGAGGTTGTAATAGGCGCAGGCGCGGGTCCCGAGGAGGGCGCGCGTATGCCGGGCCAGGTCCAGCGAGATGCCGGGCTCGTCACGTTCCCGGGCGAGGCCTTGGGCGGCACGCACGAGCGCTTCCAGCTGGGCGGCCTTGGAGCGAAGCTGCCGGAGGAGCCAGATACGGCCGACGGCCTTCGAGGCTTCGTTGGTGAGCAGAGAAAGGAAGGCGACGTCCTGTTCGGAGAACGCGTCGAGCCGGTCGGAATCGCAGTTCACGACACCGATCACGTTCCCCATGAGCTCCATCGGGACGGCCAGTTCGGAGCGGATGCCCTTCCGGATCTCGACGTAGCGCGGATCCTTCGAGACGTCGGGGATCCGCTGCGGCTTGGCGTAGAGGGCGACCCAGCCGGTGATGCCCTGCCCTTGGTCGATGATCTTCCCGGAGGAATCGGCGTCGAGGCCGTTGCTGACCTCGATACGCAGCGACCCCGTGGCGGGCTCGACGAGCGCGATCGAGGCGCTGGATGCGCCGAGGGTGCGGACGATCTCCTCGAGGATGAAGTCGAGCGCCTCCCGCGGGTCTTCGGTGGCGTTGACGAACGCGCCGACGCGGTAGAGGCAGTCCAGGACGCGGGCGTCGCCGGGACGTTCCTGCGCTGGCCGGGAGTGAGGCATGACCTAGAGCGAGTGGTCCATGTCGAGCGCCGGGGCGTCGACGGTGGTCTGGCCGATCACGACGGCGGGCACGCCGGCCACGCTGGTATGCGGGGCGACGTCCTTGAGCACCACGGAACCGGCGCCGATCTTGGCGCCTTCGCCGATGGTGATGTTGCCGAGGATCTTGGCGCCCGCGCCGACGAGTACGCCGGAACGGATCTTCGGATGACGGTCGCCGCGGGCCTTGCCCGTACCGCCGAGGGTGACCTCATGCAGGAAGGAGACGTTGTCGGCGACGACGCTGGTCTCACCGGCGACGAAGCCGGTGGCGTGGTCGAGCAGGATGCCGACGCCGAAGCGGGCGGCGGGATGGATATCGACGGCGAGGTGCTCGGAGACGAGCGACTGGAGATGGGTGGCGAGCTCCTTACGGCCGGCCTTCCAGAGCGCGTGCGCCAGACGATGCGTCGAGATGGCGTGGAAGCCCTTGTACCAGAGATACGGGATCAGCGCATGCTCGGTCGCCGGATCGCGCTCGAGGGTGGCGCGGATGTCGGCGCGCATCTGCGCAAGCACTTCGCGGTCGGAAGCGACGGCCTCGCCGAGGACGCGGAGGACGACGGGGAGATCCTGGCCGGTGGGCGTGATCCGTTCCGCCAGACGCTGGATGATGCCCTCGCCGAAACCGGAACGGTCGAGGACATAGCGATGGAGCATCGGCGCCAAGGCCGGTTCGGCCTGGGCGACGACGGACGCGCGGGCCTGCAGCTCCGCCCAGAGGGAAACTTCGTTGGCGCAGACCAAGGCGATGGAACGGGCGTCAGCCATACGCAGGATTAATTCGGGGTTTTCGGTCAATTTGGCAACCCATGAGTCAAAACCATGTAAAAACGATGGGTTTCCA
>CAIRWP010000172.1 GCA_903882335.1 uncultured Opitutia bacterium
CCGGCCGGCGAACAAGACCGCTCCGCCCAAGCAGCCGTTCTTCGCCTACATCAACGACTCCGTCAGCCACGAGAGCCAGGTCCGCGCCGGCGACGACGCGCACGCGCGTAACACCTCGGCCCTCAAGCCCTCCGACCGCCGCGACCCGGCCAAGGTCGAACTGCCGCCCTTCTACCCCGACACCCCGGAAGTCCGCCGCGAGGTCGCGCACTACCACGAGCTCGTCACGGCGGTCGACTACACCCTGGGCCGCGTGCTCGCGTACCTGAAGGAGCACAACCTCGAGGAGAACACCATCGTGATCCTGACCGGCGACCATGGCCGCGGGATGCCGCGCTTCAAGCGGTCCCCCAAGGACACCGGCACGCGCGTGCCGCTCATCGTGCGCTGGCCCGCCAAGATCGCGCCGGGCACGGTCCGCGAGGACTTCGCCAGCTGGATCGACTTCGCGCCGACCGCCCTGACCTTGGCGGGCGCCCCGGTACCCAAGGACTATGACGGTCATTGCTTCCTGCCGACCGCGGCCAACCCGCCGAAGTACGTCTACGCGTTCCGCGATCACATGGACGAGAGCTTCGACCGCGTCCGCGCCGTCCGCGACGCGCGCTACCGCTACGTCCGCAACCAGGCGCCGGGCGTCGACGAGGCCGGGCAGGTCGCCTATCAGGAAGTCGGCCAGACCATGCAGGCGCTCCGCAAAGCCCAGGCCGCAGGCACGCTGACGCCGGTGCAGGCCCTTTACTTCAACCCGCAGCGCGCCCCCGAGGAACTCTACGACACGGTCACGGATCCGTGGGAAGTGCGGAACCTCGCGGCGGACCCCGCCCAGGCGACGAAGCTCGCCGAACTGCGCGCCGAATGCGACCGCTGGGTCGCGCACTGCGGACCGGTCGGCGAGATGAGCGTCGCGGATCTGGTCAAAAAGGGCATCATCCAACCGCGCGACGAGAAATACGTCGAACGCACCAAGACCGGCAAGGTGGCCGAGGACGCGACGGCCCCCGCCAAGAAGGCCGGCAAGAAAGCCAACAAGTGACCCCGCCCGACTTTTACTTCATGCGACTCCTCCCCCTCCTCGCCGCCGCCGCGCTCCTTGCCGGCTGCCGCCCAGCCCCCAAGGTCTCGACCTACGAGGTGAAGTCCGACCCGCCCGCCGCCAAGGAAGCCGTCGCGGCGACCCCCGCGCCCGCGCCGCGCCCCGCGATGCAGGCGACCCCCGCCATGCAGGCGGAAGCGGCCCAAGCCGGCCAGCCCACCTGGGCCGCCTTGCCCGAGGGATGGACGGTCGGTCCGCCCAATGCGATGCGCAAGGGCAGCTGGACGATCGCCGGCCCGAACGGCACCAAGGCCGAGCTCGCCGTGACCGTCTTCCCCGGCAACGTCGGCGGGCTGACCGCCAACGTGAACCGCTGGCGTGGTCAGCTCGGCCTGCCGCCCGCCGCGGAGGCCGACATCCTCGCCGCCGCCAAACCGGGCAAAGTGGGCGCGGATGAGGCCCAGCGCTTCGTGATGGTCGCGGCCGACGGCGCCAAGTCGACCGACGCCTTCCTCGTCCCGAAGAATGGCTCCACCTGGTTCTGTAAGCTGAGCGGCGATACCCCCGCGGTTCAGGCCCAGGCCGAAGCCTTCACGAAATTCCTCCTCCAATCCAAGCTACCGTGAACGACGATTTCCAGACGAAGGCCGACACGGGGCGACGCCTCCTCGATACGCTGGCCGGCCTCCGGCTGACGGTGACGTTGCTCATCCTCTCCATCCTGCTGGTCTTCCTCGGGACGCTGGAACAGGTTCACTGGGGCGTCTGGCATATCCAAAAAGCCTACTTCGGTTCCTGGGTCTGCTTCTACCCGCTCGATGACACCGCGGTCGCGCGGATCCCCCTGCCCGGCGGCTTCCTACTCGGTGCGCTGCTTATCATCAACCTCACGCTCGCGCACCTGCGTCACTTCAAGAGCGGCCTGCGCCACCTCGGGATGGGCATGATCCACGGCGGTCTGCTGCTGCTGCTCGCCGGCGGGTTCGTGACCGCCCTGTACCAGGAGGAATCGGCCATGATCATCCCCGAAGGCGAAAGCCGGGACTACTCCGAGGCGTTCCGCGAATTCGAGCTGGTGCTGATCGCGAAGACCGGAAAAGGCACCGACCAGGTGACCGCCATCCCCGACGACCTGCTGGCGAAGGACGCCCGCTTCGAGGCCGCTTCCGGCCTCACCCTGCGCGTCGATGCCTACCACCGCAACGCGACCCTGCGCGCGCAATCCCAGCTGACCGACGGTCAGGCCATCGAAGTGACCAAGGGTATCGGGGCGACCTCCAAGCTCGCCTTCAAGCCGCAGCCAGAGAGCTTCGACGACAATAACCCGAATGCACCGCTCGCGCTGGTGACGGTGCTCGGCGCCGGACAGGTCGAACTGGGCCGCTGGGTCGTCTCCGCCGCCCTCACGGAATCCTTCGGAACTCAGGGCTTCGAGCAGGCAGGCCGCGCCTACGAGGTCGCCCTCCGCCGGGCCCGCGTGTACCACCCCTTCGCGGTCCGCCTCAACACCTTCACCCACGAGAAGTACCCCGGCACCAACACCCCGAAGCGCTTCGCGAGCGACGTCACCGTCGTCGCCGACGGCGTCACGTTGCCCAACTACGTCATCTCGATGAACCAGCCGCTCCGCCACGCCGGCGCGACGCTTTTCCAGTCCAGCTTCGGCAACTCGCGCGACGGCAAGGACATCACGGTGCTGCAGGTCGTGCGCAACCCCGGCGCCTGGATTCCCTACGCGTCCGTGGTCATCATGTCCCTCGGTCTCCTCTGGCAGTTCGGCTTCTCCTTGGTCCGCTTCGTCGCCGGCCGCGGGAAGACCGCCGCGACCGCGGCCCTCGTGCTCGCCACGATTGTGCCCGCGCAGGGCGGGGAAGCGGCGTCCTGGGATAGTCGGGTGTTCGGCGAAATCCCCGTGCAGAGCGGCGGCCGCGTCCAGCCGATCGAGACGCTCGCCAGCGGTTCGTTACTGCAGATGCGGGCCCGCCGCGAACTGGCGCTGAGCGGCCTGGAAAGAATCGCTTTCGGCCAGAAGCCTTCCACCTGGTCGCCGGCGGACCGCTCCGAAATCTTCCGCAGCCTGCCCGGCCTCAAGGACAACAAGGCCGTGCTCGACGCCCTCGAGATCCGACCCCTGCCGCTCAAGAGCGGCGCGCTCGGCTCCGTCGATTGGCTCATCGAGGTGGCCTTCCGCGCCCACGTCGCCCGCCACCTGCCCACCTTCCGCGTCGACCACCCGGCAGTGCTGCGGATGGCCGGGCGCGACCCGGAATTGACGAAGTTCGTGAGCTGGGACGACGTGCTCAAGCACAGCAAGGCGATCTCCGAGGCGGCCGATAAGGCCCGCAACCGCCCCCAGGCGGACCGCGACGCCGAAGACCGGGCCATCATCCAGCTCGAGACCGCCGCCCGCCAGTACGCCGCGCTGAGCATGGCCTTCATCCCCGGCGACCTCCCGCCGGACATCGAGCCGCAGCAGGAATACCGGGCTTGGTTCATAACCATCAACCGCGTGCTGGCCGAGATGGCCAAGAACCGCGACACCCAGACCGGCGCCGCCCCGGCGATCGACCAGGAACTCCAGCAGAACGTCCGCTCGCTCGTGGACCGCTACCAGAACTTCGCCCGCGAAGGCGCCATCCGGCTGGTCCCGCCCAAGGAAGCCGGCTCGCTCGACGAGTGGGACAACCTCGGCGCGGCCTTGCTCGGCACGATCCAACGCGACGCCACCCGCCGCGACGCCCTGGGCCCCGAAGGCGTGGTCACCCGTTACGCGAACTTCTGCTCGGCCTGGCGCAAGGGCGATAACGACGCGTGCATGCGCGAGGCGACCGCCCTCCGCGCCTCGCTGGCCGGCACCTGGAGCGACCACGTGGCCGCCGAGGCCGGCTTCGGCCGCCTCCAAGCCTTCTACCTGCTGCTCCAGGCCTACTTCGTCGCGTTGTTGGCCGTGCTCATCTACTGGGCGACCGGCAAGGAGGGCCTGCGCCGCTGGGGCGCCGTCGCGCTCTGGGTCCTATTCGCGCTGCACACCGCCGCCCTGCTCTACCGCATGTGGCTGCACGGCCGACCGCCGGTCACGAACCTTTATTCTTCCGGCATCTTCGTCGCCTGGGGCGGCGTGGCGCTCGGCCTCATCCTCGAACGCTTCTGGAAAAACGGCATCGGCGCCGCCGCGGCCGGCCTCTGCGGCTTCCTCTCGCTGCTGGTGGCCCACAACCTCGGCCTCTCGGGCGAGGATAATCTCGAGAGCGTGCGCGCGGTCCTCGACTCGAATTTCTGGCTGGCGACGCACGTGACCATCGTGACGTTGGGCTATTCGGCGACGTTCGTCGCCGGCATCCTCGGCGGGCTCCACCTGGTCCTCCGCGCCCTCAAGGCCGACTACGCCGCCGGCGACAGCGTCAGCCGGGCGGCCTATGGTATCCTCGCCTTCGCCACCCTCGCGAGTTTCGTGGGCACGATGCTCGGCGGCATCTGGGCCGACCAGAGCTGGGGCCGTTTCTGGGGCTGGGATCCCAAGGAGAACGGCGCCGTGCTCATCGTCCTCTGGTGCGCCGTTTGCCTGCACGCCCGCTGGGGCGGCCTCGTGCGCCGCGAAGGCCTGATGCAGCTACTGGTCTTCGGCAACATCGTCACCGCCTGGTCGTGGTTCGGCACGAACCTCCTCGGCGTCGGCCTGCATAGCTACGGCTTCACGGAGTCGGGGTTCTTCTGGCTCTACCTCGTCTTCATGCCCTCGCAGCTGGTGCTCATCGCGCTCGGCTGGCTCCCGGCGCGAAACCGTCCGGCGGCGACCCCCGCATGACGGACCTGCCGGCGACCGCCTGGTTCTGCGTGAAGTCGCGGCCTCGCCAAGAGGCCGTGGCCGAGCGCAACCTGCGGTCGCTCGGCGAAGTCGAAGTCGTGCTCCCGCGCCTACGGCGCACGCGGCGCGGGCATGACAAGAACAAGGTCGTGGTCGAGCCGCTCTTCCCCGGCTACCTCTTCCTGCGCTTCGACCCGGCCGAACTGACGGCTTCAGTCCGCGGCACCCGCGGCGTCCTGCACCTCGTCACGCAAGGCGGCCGCGCCGTGGAGGTCGCCCCGAAGGTGATCGCCGACCTCCTAGCGCTCGGCCCGGACGCGACCTTATCCCTGCTCGACGAGGAACCGCAGGTCGGCGGCAAAGTCCGTATCATCCGCGGTATCTTTGCCGGCTCCGAAGGCGAGGTCCTCCGGCTGCATGGTCCGCAGAAACGCATCGCCGTGCTCCTCGAACTCCTCGGCTCGGAAAAACCCGTCGAGCTCAGTGCCGAGGATGTGGAGAACGCATAGGCCCGGGGCTTGGGCTAGGGCCGGGGCTAGTTAAATGCCGATGTGAAATAGTCTCACCTTTATCTCGGCCTCGCCCCCGCTCATAATCTGTACACGCGTATCTTTGATTCTCCTAGCCCCAGCCCTAGCCCTAGCCCCATGATCCACGATCTCCTCCTTCACTCCTCCGCTTACGAGAAGCTGCACCCGGACTTCCCCAAGGCGTTCGCGTGGCTCCGGTCGTTCGACCTCGCCACGCCGGACGGGAAATATGAGATCGACGGCCTGGGCTTGACCGCCGGGGTCCAACGCTACGAGACCAAGCCGGACGCGGAAAAGAAATGGGAAGCCCACGAGGTCTACGGCGACATCCAGGTGGTCTTCGCCGGCGAGGAGATCTGCGGGCACACGGATGCGCGGACGCTCACCGTGACCGAGCCCTACAACCCCGCCAAGGATGTCGCGAAGTACGCCCACCCGAGCGCCCCGACCACCCGCCTCCATCTCCGGCCGGGCGCCTTCACGGTATTCCACCCTCAGGACGGCCACCAGCCCGGGGTCGCGGTGAGCGGTCCGGCCAACGTGCTCAAGGTCGTGATCAAGTTCCGCGTCTGAACGGCCGACGGCAACTTCCGACCCCGCCCGGGGTACCATCTTCAACCCTATGCGCGCCTTCCTCGCCCTCCTGCTCTGCCTCGGCCTCGCTTCCGCCCAACCGGCGCCCGAGGTCACCCGCGTCCGCGACGTCATCTACCAAAAGCGCGATGGGTTCGTCCTGACGATGGACGTCTTCCAGCCGGTCAAGCCGAACGGCGCCGCCATCATCAAGCTCGTCAGCGGTGGCTGGAACTCCAACCACTCCGGCATCGGCGACGGCGGCTGGCCGAAATACGGCTACACGACATTTGTCGTCGTCCATGGCTCCCAGCCCCGCTTCCACATCGACGAGATCGTGACCGACGTCCAGCGGGCGGTCCGCGTCGCCCGCGCCTATGCCGGCACCTACGGCTTCGCGCCTGACAAGATGGGCGTGACGGGCAGTAGCGCCGGCGGCCACCTCTCCTTGATGCTCGCGCTCACGAGCAAGCCCGGCGACCCGAAGGCCGCCGACGGCTTCGGTCGCATCGGCAGCGAGGTCCAGGCCGTGGCCTGTTTCTACCCGCCGACCGACTTCATCAGCTGGATCAATGAGAACGACGGCCTCAACGGGGTCGGCCCGCTCGCCGCGCGTAAGCCGGCCTTCGGCCCGAAAATCGAGACCCCTGAGGGCATGCTCGCGATGGGCAAGGCGCTCTCGCCCATCAACCACATCTCCAAGTCGCAGCCGCCGATTTATATCGTGCAGGGGGACAACGATGTGCTGGTCCACCACTCCCAAGCGACCCGCTTCCAGGCGAAAGCGGCCGCAGCGGGCGCGACCTGCGAGGTCCTGATCCGCGAGGGCGCGGGCCACGGCGGCTGGAGGGAGATGGGCGAGGATGGCCAGCGGATGCTGGAATGGTTCGACCTCCACCTCCTCGGGAAGCAGCCGGCGAAGCCCTTCACGAACGGCGTATCGAAGCTACCGAGCACGAATCCGACGAAGAAGTAACGTCGCGTACCGCGGAAAGCGGAAAGCGGTTAGCGGTTAGCGGTTAGCGGTTTGGATGGCGGTTTGGATGGCGGCACCTCACCGCCACCCTTACCCCATCCCCATCCGTTATCCCATTTTCCCCAACCGCCAGCCGCCATCCCCTAACCGCCATCCCGCTATCTTAACTTGCGACCCTGCCCCGACGCCCCTAAACCCTGCGCATGTCCGCCGGTTGCCGCCTAATCCTCGCCCTCGACGTCGAAACGAAGGAGGAAGCCTTGGCCTTGGCTCGTCCCTTGGCCGGGAACCTCGCCTGGGTGAAACTCGGCCTGCAGCTCTTCACCCGTCACGGACCGGGCATCGTCGACGAATTCCACGCGCTCGGCTTCAAGGTCTTCCTCGACCTCAAGCTGCATGACATCCCTAACACCGTCGCCTCGGCGGTGAAGAGCCTCAAGGGCCGTCCCTGCTCGCTCCTCACCCTGCATGCCGCCGGCGGCCCGGAGATGATCGCCCGCGCCCGCGAAGCGGCCGACGTCGCCCTGCCCGACTGCCAACTCCTCTCCGTCACGGTCCTGACCTCGATGGACCAAGCCCAGCTGAACGCCATCGGAGTCCAACGGACGCCCGAGGAACAAGTCCGCCTCCTGGGCCGCATGGCCATCCAAGCCGGGTCGCATGGTCTCGTCTGCTCCCCGCTCGAGCTTCCGGTGCTGCGCGCCGACCTCGGGCCGGGCCCGGCGCTCGTGACCCCCGGCATCCGCTACCCGGACGCCACCGGCGACGACCAGAACCGCGTGATGACCCCGGCCCAGGCCGCGGCCGCGGGCGCCAGCTTCATCGTCGTGGGCCGTCCCATCCTTAAGGACCAGGATCCCGCCGGCAAAACCCTGAGCATCCGCCGCGAGATCGGCGAAGCCAATTAAGTGCTGAACCGCGGCGACGATATCTTGATCCTCCTGGCCGCGGGCTCCGCCCGCCGGATGCAGTCCGTCGTCGACGATAAGATCACAGCGACCTTGGCGGGAACGCCGGTCTTCATCCACTCGCTCCGGGCCTTCCTCAACACCGGCCTCATCGGCCGCGTCATCATCACCTACCGCGACAGCGACCAGTTCGCGCGTCTGCGGTTGCAGCTCGCCGAGCACCCGATGCCGGACCACCTGATCCAGTTCGTGAGCGGCGGCGAATCGCGCCAGGACTCGGTCTACGCGGCGCTCCAGACGTGCGAAGGCCACACCGGCCTGGTGCACATCCATGACGGGGCGCGCCCGCTGGTCACCGACGAGGCCATCCGCAAGGTGCGCGCCAAGGCCTGGGCCACCGGCGCGGCCATCCTCGCCGGCCGCTCGGCCGACACCGTGAAGATCGCCAAGGGCGACTCCGACTCCGTGGAGGCCTCGCCGGACCGCGGCCTGGTCTGGACCGCAGAGACGCCGCAGGTCTTCCGCACGGCCACCGTGCTCCGCGCCTACCGGAAGGTCGCCATGCTGGGCCGCAAGGTCACCGACGACAGCTCCGCCGTGGAATACGTAGGCCAGGACGTCTCCCTGGTCGAGAACACCACGGTCAACCTGAAGCTGACGCGGCCGTCCGACTTCGTGCTGGCCGAGGCGATCCTGAAGACGCGCTGATCAGAAGCCGGCCTGGCGCAACGCACCGTCAAGCTTCGTCTGGAACTCAACGATATCCTCCTGCGTCGGGCGATACCCCGGCACGCGGGCGGTCAGGCCCGGACGACCCTGATGGTCGATGTGCCAGTCGGCCTTCTGGCCGTCGGAGAACGTGACGTTGCCGCTGACCATCGCATGTGGCTGGGCGATCGTATCGACCTCGACGGTCACCGCACCGCCGGCGGCGGGGACGGTCGGATCCGCGGCCGGGTCGGTCGCGTCGGCGGCCGCCGGCTCCTCCAGCGTCTTCGGTTCCTCTTTCTCGATCAGGGTGAGGTTCAGGTCGTCCACGAGGAAGCGGACATCCATGAAGGTCATCGTGACGCCGAGCTCGGCGGCGAGGCGGGTCTGCACCTGCGAAAGCGTGGCACCGGCAGCGACCCAGGAAGCAACTTGGGAGGTTTGGGCGGGAGTAAGGCTGGCCATGGGAGGAAACTGTGGCGTTGTCCCGCGTTTTTCAAGCATCCCGTCGCTTAATCGTTGGAAACCGTGGGCGGCTCCTGCAAGTTGGCAGCATGCAGTCCGAAATCCGATGGGAACGAGCCGGGGACTTCCAGGACATCGTCTACGAGAAGGCCGAAGGCATCGCCCGGGTGACCATCAACCGCCCCCACCGGCGCAACGCCTTCACGCCCGACACCGTCGCGGAACTGCTCAAGGCCTTTGGCGACGCCCGCGACGACGCCCGCATCGGGGTGGTGCTCCTGCGCGGCGCCAACCCGCAGACCGACGGTAAGTTCGCGTTCTGCGCAGGCGGCGACCAGAAGATCCGCGGGGACAAGCAAGGTGGCTACATCGGCGGCGACGGCGTGCCGCGCCTCAACGTGCTCGACCTCCAGCGCCTGATCCGCTCGATGCCCAAGGTCGTCATCGCGCTCGTCGCCGGCTACGCCATCGGCGGCGGCCACGTGCTGCACGTGATCTGCGACCTCACGATCGCCGCGGATAACGCCGTCTTCGGCCAGACCGGACCCAAGGTCGGCAGTTTCGACGGTGGTTTCGGCGCCTCCTACCTCGCCCGCATCGTCGGCCAGAAGAAGGCCCGCGAGATCTGGTACCTCTGCCGCCAATACGACGCCCGCCAGGCGCTCGAGATGGGCCTGGTCAACACCGTCGTCCCGTACGAGCAGCTCGACGCCGAGGGCGTGCAGTGGGCCCGGGAGATCCTCACCAAGAGCCCGCTCGCCATCCGCTGCCTGAAGTCGGCCTTCAACGCCGAGCTCGACGGCCAGGCGGGCATCCAGGAACTTTCCGGCAACGCCACCCTGCTCTACTACCTCTCCGAGGAAGGCGACGAGGGGCGCAAGGCCTGGAACGAGAAGCGCGCCCCGGACTTCGGTCGGTTCCCTTGGCTGCCGTGAACCCGCCCCGCGTCACCGAACGCGCGCAAGGCCTCGCCCGCGAGACGCTGCGCCCCGGGGACCTCGCGCTGGACGGTACGGCCGGCAAAGGAAGGGATACCGCTTGCCTCGCCCAAGCCGTGGGCCCGACCGGGCATGTCCACGCCTTCGACCTCCAACCGGCGGCGCTGGAAGCCACGCGGGCGCTCTGCGCCCAGGAGGGACTGCTTGACCGCGTCACCCTGCACCTGCGCAGTCACGCCGAGTTGCGGGCGGCGTTGCCCACCGGACACCTCGGGCGCCTCGGCGTGGCCCTCTTCAACCTCGGCTACCTGCCCGGCGGCGACACCCGTCTCATCACCCAGCCGGACTCGACCCGCGCAGCCCTGCGCGCCGCCCACGCCGAGCTCCGGGCCGGCGGGCGACTCATCTGCGTGGCCTACACGGGACACCCCGGCGGCGAAACGGAAGCCGCCGTCGTCCGAGCCTTCGGCCGGGAGCGCGCCCTCGCCGGCGATACCGTCGCGATGGACACCGAGGATGACAATAGCGGGCGCCCCTGGATCCTTTGCGTGACGAGGCCTGAGTAGCGACTTCTCCTGCCTCGTTTGCCTTCGGAGCGCTTCCTGCTCTACTGACCCCATGACCGCCCCCCGCCGCATCATCCTGACCGGAGCGACCGGCCTCATCGGGCGGTCCCTCAGCCGCGCGCTCTCGGCTCGTGGTTACGAGGTCGTACCTTTCCGCTCCCGCCACGCGGGCCCGACCTCGATGGATCACGCCACCGGCGCGATCGACCGGGCGACCCTCGAGGGCGCCCACGCCGTCATCCATCTCGCGGGCGAGTCCATCGCC
>CAIRWP010000173.1 GCA_903882335.1 uncultured Opitutia bacterium
GAACCCCATCACCCCCGCCGACCAGGCCGAAGCCTACTTCCTCCTCGTGACCAATCGCCTCAGCAAGACGACCGGACAGGTCATCACCGTCGACGGCGGCCTCCACGAGGCCTTCCTCCGCTAAGCCTGTGCGCGTCTCCCTCTTCGTTCCTTGCTTCGTCGACCAGCTGACCCCGCAGGTCGGCTTGGCGACGGCCAAGGTGCTGAAGCGCCTCGGTCACGAGGTCGAATTCCGCTCCGCGCAGACCTGCTGTGGTCAGCCGTCCTTCAACTCCGGTCAGTGGGACGTCGCCCGTGAGGCCGCGATCCGCGCGCTCGAAGTCTTCCGCGGTGCCGAAGTCGTCGTGGGCCCGTCGGGCTCCTGCGTGGCGATGATGCGTAATTTCTACCCGGAACTCCTCAAGGGCACGTCGCATGCCGCCGAAGCCGATGACCTCGCCGCCCGCACGTTCGAATTCTCGGAGTTCCTGGTCAAGAAGCTCGGCGTCACCGACGTCGGCGCAAAGTTCGCCAAGAAGGTCACCTACCACGACGGCTGTCACGCCCTGCGCGAGCTTCGCCTCAAGGAAGAGCCGCGTCAGTTGCTCCGCGCGGTCAAAGGCCTCGAGCTCATCGAGTCCGAAGAAGGCGAGACCTGCTGCGGCTTCGGCGGCCTCTTTTCCGCCAAGTTCCCGATGATCTCGACCGCGATGGTCCAGGTCAAAGGCGGCGCCCTTGCCCGCACCGGCGCCGACTACGTCGTCTCTTCCGACCCTTCGTGCCTCCTGCAGATCGGCGGCTGGCTCTCCCGCGAGGGCAAGCCAATCCTGCCGCTGCACATCGCCGAAGTCCTGGCCCACGACGCCTGACCATGGACGACTCCAAAGCCATCTTCCTCAAGGACGCCACGGTCAACGCGGCCGACGGAGACCAGCGCGCGTTCATCCGTAAGGCGCTCGGCGGTTACTACACCAACCGCGACCTCCAGAAGGCCCGCTACCGTGACTGGGAACGCGCCCGGGACGCCGCCTCGATGGCCAAGTGGTCCGCGGTCAACGACCTTGCCAACGTCCTCGAGAAGTTCGTCGGTAACTTTGAACGCAACGGCGGCGTGGTCCACTGGGCCCGCGACGCGGCCGAAGCCCGCGCCATCATCCTGAAAATCGCCGAGGACAACCAAGCCAAGGCCATCGTGAAGTCCAAGTGCATGACTTCGGAGGAGATCCACCTGAACGACGCCCTCGAGAAGGCCGGCTTCGGCGTGGTCGAGAGCGACCTCGGCGAATTCATCCAGCAGCTCCGCGGCGAAGCCCCCTACCACTTCGTCTTCCCGTGCATGCACGTGAAGCGCGAGGCCATCAGCGAGCTCTTCACCAAGCACCTCGGTACGGCGCCGACCGACAGCCCGGAAGAGTTGACCATGATCGCCCGCCGCCACCTGCGGCAGTTGTACGTCGACGCCGACATCGGCATCACGGGAGCCAACTTCCTCATCGCCGAGACCGGCCAGATCTCAATCACCGAGAACGAAGGCAACGCGCGCCTGACGGCCGCCTTGCCCCGCATCCATATCGCGCTTTCGGGCATCGAGAAGGTCGTGAACCATCTCGACGACCTCTCGGTCCTGCTGCCGATGCTGGCGACCGCCGGCGCCGGCCAGCCGATGACCTGTTATAATACGCTTTACTCCGGACCCCGGAAGAAGGGCGAATGCGACGGTCCGGAACAATTCCACCTGGTGCTGCTGGACAATGCCCGGACGCGGATCCTGGCCGACCCCGAACAGCGCGACGCCCTGCATTGCATCCGTTGCGGCGCCTGCCTCAACGTCTGCCCGATCTTCAAGAACATCGGCGGTCTCGCCTATGGTACGACCTACCAAGGGCCCATCGGTTCGGTCATCACCCCTCACCTCCGTGGCCTGAAGCAATGGAACCACCTGTCCGGTGCATCGTCGCTCTGCGGCGCCTGCACCGATGCCTGCCCGGTCCGCATCGACCTGCACCACCACCTGCTCCACAACCGGCGCAACGCCACCAAGGAATCGCCGACGCTGTTCGATCAAGTCTTCCATCACGGGTTCAACTTCGTGATCAAGCGCCCTTGGCTCTTCGCCACCGGCGGCCGGATCTTCCGCGCCACCCTGCCCCTTCTCCAGAAGCTGCCGATTCCGTACATGGGAGCATGGATGAAGACCCGCGACCTCCCGAAGGCTCCCGCCCAATCCTTCCGCGACCAGTGGAAGAACCAAAATGTCTGACGCCCGCTCCGATATCTTCGCCCGCATCCGCGAGGCGCTCAAGGTCAAGGCGCCCAAGCCGCACCTGAAGGGCGAACCCGTCGCCGGCAAGACGTCCGCCGTGGCCAAACCTTGGCTCCCGGATGGCGGCGAGAGCGCCGACGCCAGCCTGGCCATCCTCGCCGAACAGCTCGCCAAGCTGAAGGCCGTGCTCATCCGCGTGCCCGATCAGGCCGCGGCCGCCAAGGCCGTCGCCGAGCTTGCCACCGCGAAGAACTGGCAGAAAGTCGCCTATCACGGCCACCCCCTGCTCCGCCCCGTCGCCGCCGCTCTGCCCTGCGAGGCTTGGGAAGCCGACGCCTCCTTTGAAAAGCAGAAGCTCGAAGGTTGCGACGCCGGCCTGACCACCTGTGAGTCGATCGTCGCCCAGCTCGGCGCCATCTTGGTCTCCAGCGCCAGCTCGGGCGGCCGCGCTTTGTCCATCCTCCCGCACGTCCACGTGGTCGTCGCGGAAGCCGGCCAGGTCGTCCCCGACCTCGGGTCGGCCCTGGCGCTCGCCAAGGCGCGCCATGGCGACCAGATGCCCAGCATGCTCTCTTTCATCACCGGCCCGAGCCGGACGGGTGATATCGAACGCATCCTGGTGCTCGGCGCCCACGGTCCGAAGGAACTTTACCTGGTCTTGGTGGGTTAAACCTTTCGCCATGCGCCCGCTCCTCGCCCTGCTCAGCCTCGCGACGTTCCTCCCGGCGGCCGAGGTGAAGCCGGTGAAATGGTCCGGGACGCTCAACGTGCCCGACCCGACGTCGGTGACGTTCGACGAGGCGGGCAACGCCTACGTCGCCTCCACGACCCGTCGCAAGGTCGGCGACCTCGATATCCGCGAGCACACGCTCTGGATTCCCGATGACGTCGGCCTGACCTCGCCGGCGGATAAACTGGCTTTCTACCAGCGGGAACTCGCGCCCGGCAAACTGAAGGCCGGTCGCGGCAGCCTCAAGGACCACAACAAAGATGGTTCGGTGGACTGGAGGGACCTCACCTTCCATCAGGAGCGGATCTACAAGCTGACCGACACCGACCGGGATGGTGTCGCCGATAAGCTCACCGTCTTCGCCGAAGGCTTCAACTCCCCCGTCTCAGGCATCGCCGCCGGGGTACTCTATTTCGACGGCTGGGTCTACGTCACGGCGATTCCCGACGTCTGGCGACTCAAGGACGCCGATGGCGACGGGGTGGCGGAGCTAAAGGAACTCGTCGCGACGGGTTTCGGCGGGCACATCGCCTACGCTGGTCATGACATGCACGGGCTACGCCTCGGCCCGGACGGCCGCATCTATTGGACCGTCGGCGACAAGGGCGGTAATGTCACGAGCCAGGAAGGCCGGCGTTTCTTCTTCGCCCACGAGGGTGCCGTGCTCCGCTGCGAGCCGGATGGCCGGGGCTTCGAGGTCTTCGCCCACGGGATCCGCAACACGCAGGAGATCGCCTTCGACACGTTCGGCAACATCATCGGCGTGGACAATGACGCGGATCAGCCGAAGGAACGCGAACGCCTGATGTACCTCCTGGAGGGCTCCGACTCCGGCTGGCGCAACCAGCACCAATACCAGAAGACCGCGAGCCGCTGGATGCGCGAGAACCAGTGGATGCCGGCCGGGGCTCCCGATCAGCCCCTCTCGATTACCCCGCCCATCGCGAATTATTCCGACGGCCCGGCGGGCTTCCTCTTCGAACCGGGCCACGCCCTCGACGGCTCGCTCCGCGGGCATTTCATCTTGGACCAGTTCCCGAACGGTAAGATGGACGCCTTCACGCTAGAGCCCGCCGCCGATGGTTTCCGGATGACCGGCCTGCGCACGATCCATGCCGGCCTCATGGGTATCGGCATGTCCTGGGCGCCCGATGGGCGCGCTTACTTCGCCGACTGGATCGGGGGCTACCCGCTCGATGGCAAGGGCGCCATCTGGCGCATGGACGTGGCCACCCGGACCGACCCGGTGTCCGCGGAAATCCTTTCCTTGCCGCTCGCCGCGACCCTCCCCCGGGAACGTCTGCTCGGCCTGCTCGGCCATCCCGACCAGCGCGTGCGGGTCAACGCCTCGCTCCGTCTCGATCGGCTGGGCGCCTGGCCGGAGCTGTTCGCCGTCGCCCGGGACCAGAAGCAACCCTTGCTTGCGCGCATCCACGCCCTCTGGGGCTGGGGCATGGGCTTGCGCCACGGTAAGCTCGCCGACCTGCGCGGCGTGGCCAACCTGCTCGGAGACGAGTCCGAGGAGATCCGCGTGCAGCTGCTGAAAGTTGTCGGCGAAGGACGACTGCCTCCCCGCGAGCGACTGACGAAGGAAGGCGAGATCGATGACCTCATCGCCACCAAGGTCGTGGCACAACTGGCGTCAAACAACCCTCGTGTGCGTATCCAGGCGAGTCTCACCTTGGGACGTCTGCGCATCGGCGAGGATGGCCTGTCGGCGAGCCGTCCGCCCGCGGCAGCTTTCTTCCACGATGCCGCCGCCGACCTGAAGCTTCCGTGGTTGCGGCACGGCCTGGTGGTGGGTCTCGCTGGCACGCAGACCGAAGCTGAACTCCTTTCCTTGGCCAAAGGCGCCGATGCGGCGAAGGCCACCTTCGCGACGCTCGCCTTGGCTCGGCGTCGGTCGCCGGCGCTCGCCCAGCTGCTCACCTCACCCCACCGCGACGTGCTCAACGAGGCCGTCCGCGCCATCCATGACGACGAAGGTATCCCCGCCGCCCAGGAGGCATTAGCGGCGATGGTTGTGAATCCGCCGGCCGCCCTGCCGACGACGGCGCTGCGTCGGGTCCTGAATCAGAACCTCCGCCACGGCACGCCCGGTGCGGCGGCCCGCGTCCTGACCTGGATCCAGGCGCAGCCGGAGACCGCCGAGCTCCTGCCGGAAGCCCTCCAGCTCTTGCTGCTGTTCCCCGCCCCGCCGAGGCTCGACCTGGTCGACGGTACCGCGCGACGCTACGCGGAACGTCCCCTCGGGCCGCTGGGCGCGGCGATCGGCGCCGGCCAGTCCAGACTGCTTGCCTTGCAGGATCCCGCGCTGAAGGCCGTGGGCGTGGAGCTCTTGGTCAAGTACGGCCTTGATCTCCCCACGCCGGAGTTGCTCCGTCTGGCCGGCGGCAAGCAGGTTTCGAACGCCGTGAAGCTGCAGGTGTTCCGTTTGCTGGCGACCAAGACGGATGCGCCCGCCGAGGTGCGCGCCGCACTGGTTGCCGCCACCGCCGAGGGCATCGATGCGGAACTGCGCATCGCCGCCCTCAATCTCCTCCAATCCGTCGATCCCGAGCTCGGCCTGACGACCGCGCAGCGCTTTCTTGACGGCAAAGGTTTCAAGCCGACCGAACGTCAGGCCGCAATCGCGATCGTCGCCACCTCCTCGCTTCCGGCCGCCGCCGGGCTTCGTGCCGGCCTGGCCGAGAAACTCGCGCAAGGCCGGCTGGGCGATAGCCTCCGGCTCGACGTCCACGCCTTCGCCGTGACCTCCCCGGAGCCCGCGGTCAAGGATGCCCTCCGCCGCTACCTGTCGGTCCCCCGGAAACCGGAGCAACTCGCCACGCCTGACCTACCTTACGAGCTCCTGGTCGCCGGCGGCGACCCGAAGCGCGGCCGGCTCATCGCCAACGAGCATCTCGCCGCGAACTGCACCGCC
>CAIRWP010000174.1 GCA_903882335.1 uncultured Opitutia bacterium
AGGGTGAGCTTGCCGGCCTCGTCGGCCACGGGCACCACCATGTACTTGTGGGCCTGGGCGGGCTTGAGCAGCCGGATGACCTCGGCGTCGGGCTCCGCGGGCACGACCGAGTAATACTGCACGTGGAGGTGGTCGGCGACGGCCTGCAGGATCGCGGCACGGTCCGCGAGGCCGGCGTCGATCAGGCCGGCCGCGAAGGACTTGCCCGTCGTCGCGTGGGACTCCCAGATCTCGTCGGCTTGGGTCTGGTCCACGAGGCCCGCCTCGAGGGCGATTTCGCGGAGAAGGTCGCTATGGTCGTCAAACATGGGAAAGGCAGGGTCAGCGGGCGGCGCCGCCCTTGATACGCTGGCGCATCATCTCGGAGTCTTGGGCGTAATTGAAGACCTCCTCCTCGGGGATGATGCCCTGGTTGAAGAGGGCCAGCAGGTCGGCGTCGAGGGTGCGCATGCCGCGGGAAGCCCCGGTCTCGATATCGGAGGTGATCTGGAACGTCTTGTTCTCGCGGATCTTGGCCGCGATCCCGTCGGTCCGAATCATGATCTCGTAGGCGGCGACGCGCTTGTCGTCGGTGGTCCGCAGCAGGCACTGGGAGATGACGGCGACGATGGAGGAGGCGAGCTGGACGCGGATCTGGTCGCGGGCCCCGGCGGGGAAAGCGTCCAGGATACGGTCGACGGTGCGGGCGGCGCCGGTCGTGTGGAGGGTGCCGAAGACGAGGTGGCCGGTCTCGGCGGCGGAGACGGCGGCCTCGATGGTCTCGAGGTCGCGCATCTCGCCGATGAGGATGACGTCGGGGTCCTGGCGGAGGGCCGAGCGGATGCCGGCGGCGAAGCTGGGGACGTCGTTGTGCACCTCGCGCTGGGTCACCACGCAGTTCTTGTGCGCGTGGTAGTACTCGATCGGGTCCTCGATGGTGACGATGTGGCCGTCCTCGTTCTGGTTCAACCAGTCGATCATCGAGGCGAGCGTGGTCGACTTGCCGGAGCCGGTCGGGCCGGTGACGAGGATCAGGCCGCGGGGGCGGCGCAGCAGGTCCTTGATCATCGGAGGGAGCCGGAGCTGCTCGAGGGTGAACATCTTGGCCGGGATCAGGCGGAGCACCATGCCGAGGACGCCCTTGCCGCGGTAGACGTTGACGCGGAAGCGGGCCTTCTTGTGGAAGGAGAAGCCGTAGTCGCAGCCGCCGTCGCGCTTGAGCCGCTCGAGCTGCTCGGGGGGCGTGATGGACTGGACGAGGGCTTCGGTGTCCTCCGGGGTCAGGGCGGCACCCTCGATGGAGACGACGCTGCCGGAGACGCGGAGGCTGGGGGCGCGGCCCACGTGCAGGTGGAGGTCGGAGGCGCCGTTCTCGATCATCGCCTCGAGGAGCTGGTGGATGTCGTAAGCCATGGTCAGAGTACGTCGTCGGCGACGGTGGCGCCCATGACCTCTTCGATCGTGGTCATGCCGGAGGCGACCTTGCGCTGGCCGTCCTCGCGCATCGTGCGCATGCCGGCCTCGCGGGCCTTGCGGCGAAGGTCGACGAGGGTGGCGCCGGAGTAGATCATCTCCTGGATCTCCTCGGTGATGACGAAGAGCTCGAAGACGCCGCGGCGGCCCTTGTAGCCGCGTTCGCCGCACTTCGCGCAACCGGCGCCCTTCATCGGGCTCGCGCCGGCGATGTCCTGCTCGGTCATCCCGATGGTGTAGAGTTCCTTGGCGGTCGGCTTGTAGGGCTTGGCGCAGGACTGGCAGACCCGGCGCACGAGGCGCTGAGCGAGGGCGCCGCGGAGCGCGGCGGAGACGAGGAAGGGCTTGACGCCGATGTCGACGAGACGGGTCACGGCGCTGACGGAATCATTGGTGTGGAGGGTCGAGAACACCATGTGGCCGGTGAGGGCCGCGTTGATGGCGATCTCCGCGGTCTCCAAGTCGCGGATTTCGCCGATCATCACGATGTTTGGCGCCTGGCGGAGCATCGCGCGGAGCGCGGCGGCGAAGGTCATGCCGACGTCGCGCTTGACCTGCACCTGGTTGATGCCGGCCATCTGGTACTCGACCGGGTCCTCGACGGTGATGATCTTGCGGTCGGGCTTGTTGATGTAGTTCAGCGCCGAGTAGAGCGTGGTCGACTTGCCGGAACCGGTCGGGCCGGTGACGAGGAAGACGCCGTCGGAACCCGAGATGAGGCCCTGGAACTTGGCCTGGTCGTCGGCGAAGAAGCCGAGCTCGGGGAGGCCGAGCTTGAGGCCTTCCTTGTCGAGGATGCGCATGACGATCGACTCGCCGTAGACGGTCGGAAGGACGGACACGCGCAAGTCGATGTCGCGGCCGCCGGTGCGGGCCTGGATGCGGCCGTCCTGCGGGATACGCTTCTCGGCGAGGGAGACCTCGGCCATGAGCTTGAGGCGGGAGATGATCGAGGCCTGCAGGCGCTTGGGCGGGCCCTTCATCTCCTGCAGCACGCCGTCGATGCGGAAACGCACGCGGAAACGCTTCTCGAGGGGCTCGAGGTGGATGTCGGACGCCTTGCGGCGGATGGCGTCGACGATCAGCGAGTTGACGTAACGGATGATCGGGGCGTCGTCCTCCTTGACGTCCCCGCCCTGCGGCAGCTCGACGGAGAGCCCGTCGCCCTCGGCCTTGCCGAAGACGTCGGAGTAGGAGACGTTCATCTGACCCCCGCCGTAGCAACGTGCGATCGCCGCCTTCAGGGCGTCGGGCGTCGCGAGCTTGGGGTTGATCGGGAGCTTGAGCACCCGGGAAAGGGAGTCGAGGGTCTCGGTATCGAGGGGGTCCGCGATCGCGACCAGCAGTTCGACCCCGTCCATCTGGAGCGGCAGGAGATTCTGGCGCTCGGCCTGCTCCCGGCTCACGAGCTTCAGGAGATCCTCGGCCGGGGTGACCTGGGCGACATCGACGACCTCCATGTCGAACTCGAGGCCCAAAGCTTGGGTGATGGCGGCCCACGTGACCTTCCCACCTTCGACCAATTTGGCCAAGGCGGCGGTATCGGGGTGCTGCCCGTCCGGAACCTGGCCCAGTTCGGCCCTCGCTTCGGCGACCTGGGCCGAGGTCACGAGACCCTTGTCTTGGATGAATTGGATGACGAAATCGTCGGCGGTCGTCACGGTAGGGAAATCCAGTCGGAAGGTGGGGTGAGGAGGGTCAAGCCGAGGGCGCGGAATGACGGGAAAGGAAAACCTAAATCCGACGACCCTTGCCGCAATCGCAAAGTCGGGCAAAAAGGGTCTAAACCTCGGTCTGTAATCGATCGACCAAGTCCGCGACCTGCGCATCGAGGAATACCAGGTCGCCATCGTTGAAGAGAACGTAGTCCGACTTCTTAACCTTCTCAGCCAAAGGTGCTTGCGAATCCATCCTTGCCTTGGCCGCCTCGGCGCTGAGCCCGCGATGCTCCAAACGGAGGAACCTCACCGGGTCGGAGCTGCTGACGCACACCACCGCATCGAACTCCGCCGCCAGGTCCTTCTCGAAAAGCAACGGGATCTCGACCACGTGATGCCGCGAACGATCGGCCACGGCTTGGGCGCGTCGCCGAGCGACCTCCGGGTGGGTGATCGACTCCAGAAACGCCCGCTCCGCCGGGTCGGCGAAGACTTTGGATGCGATCCAAGCCCGGTCGGGAGTCCCCTCCCCTGCCAGGCAAGCCTGCCCCCAGCGCCCGACCAGCTGGGCGACGCACGCCGGCGAGGTCAGGACCTCCCGGGCTAGGGCGTCGGCATCGACGACTTGGAAGCCCCGGCGGGCAAAGCAGGCGGCCGCGGCGGACTTGCCGCAACCGATGCCGCCGGTGAGTCCGATGACCATGGGTGAAAAATACCCCCGGGGGCACCGGGGGCAAACCTCAAGCAGGGCTCGGGGCCGACTGCGTGCCGGTTTCGGGCGACGTCAGGGGCGGGGGCACCTCGCGGACGGGCGGCAGTACCGGCTGGCCGACGATCGGGGTCTGGAGCGCACCGGTCTTGAGGATTTCCATGACATGGACGCCGTCCAGCGTCTCGTGCTCGAGGAGGGCCTCGGCGATCTTGCGATGGGCCTCGGCGTGCTCGGCGATGAGCTTCTCGGCGCGGGCGAACTGCTCGTTGACGATGCGGGCCACGGCCTCGTCGATGCGGCGGGCGGTCTCATCGCCGTGGGACTGGGTGCGGGAAATCTCGCGGCCGAGGAAGACGGTGTCGGAATTCTCGCCGAAGGCGATCGGCCCGAGGTCGCTCATGCCCCAGTCGCAGACCATCTGGCGGGCCATGCGGGTCGCCTGCTTGATGTCGGAGGAGGCCCCGTTGGAGACGTCGCCGGTGGTGACGCGCTCGCCGATGCGGCCGGCCATCGCCATGCAGATATAGTTCAGCAGGCGCTGCTTCGAGTAGCCGAGCAGGTCCTTCGTCGGCATGAGCATCGCCATGCCGAGGGCGCGCCCACGCGGGATGATGGTCACCTTGTGGAGCGGCAACGCGCCGTCGTCGATGAGCGCCTGGACGACCGCGTGGCCGGCCTCGTGGTAGGCGGTGCTGCGGCGATCCTCCTCGTCCATCCCCTTCTTGCGCTCGCGACCGTAGGCGATCTTGTCGCGGGCCTCCTCGACATCCACCATCTCGACCTTGTCGCGCTGGCGGCGGCCGGCATGCAGCGCGGACTCGTTGAGCAGGTTGGCCAGGTCGGCGCCGGACATGCCGGTCGTCATGCGGGCGATACGGGCGAGGTCGACCGACGGGGCGAGCTGGAAACGCTTGGCGTGGACGGTCAGGACGGCCTCGCGGCCTCGCAGATCGGGCAGGTCAACGAACACCTGGCGGTCGAAACGGCCTGGGCGGAGCAGGGCCGCGTCGAGCACGTCGGAACGGTTGGTCGCGGCGATGACAATCACGCCGGCTTGGCTGTCGAACCCGTCCATCTCGACGAGCAGCGAGTTGAGCGTCTGCTCGCGCTCGTCGTTGCCGCCGCCGAGGCCGGCGCCGCGCTGGCGGCCAACCGCGTCGATCTCGTCGATGAAGATGATGCAGGGGGCAAGCTTGCGGGCCTGCTCGAAGGTGTCGCGCACGCGGGCGGCACCCACGCCCACGAACATCTCGACGAAGTCGGAGCCGCTGATGCTGAGGAACGGCACGCCGGCTTCGCCGGCGACCGCGCGGGCCAGGAGGGTCTTGCCGGTGCCGGGGGGGCCGACCATCAGGACGCCCTTCGGGATCGAGGCGCCGATCTTGGTGAAACGCTTCGGGTCCTTGAGGAAGTCAACGATCTCCTTGACCTCCTCCTTGGCCTCGTCGCAACCCGCGACGTCCTTGAAGGTGGTGGTCTCCTTGTCGGTGGAGTTGAGGCGGGCGCGGCTCTTGGCGAACTGCATGGCGCCCTTGTTCGCGTTCTTCAAGAAGCGGTACATCATGTACAGCAGCAGGCCCGAGATGAGCAACGTGGGCAGGACGTTGTAGAGGAACATCGTCAGACCGGTCTGGGCCGGCGCCTCCTCGAATTTGGCGACGTTGGCGCGGAGGGCCTCGTAATCCTTGTCGGTCAGCTTGCCCGTGGCCACGAAACGGGCCTTTTCCTGGGCGTCCGCGCCCTTGACCTCGAGTTCACCGGTGATCTGGTACCAGCTGTTGGAACCGCCGGTCGGGTCGGACTTGATCGTGATGGACTTGATTTTCTTCTCCTGAGCCATGACCAACAGCTTCGGCACGGTCAGCGCGTCGGGGGCCTTGGCCGGGCCGGCCGAGTAGTTGACGAGCAGGAAGATGGCCAGCATCAGGAGCAGCCAGACGATCACGGGCTTGGTGTTCACGCGCTTTCCACCGCGGTCATCATCGTTGTCGTTTTGACTCATGAAGGGAGGCTTGAACCTACCCGCGAGGCGTCCCATGTCAACCGGACAGCCCCCTTCGCCGGGCCGGTCAGACGGTGGGAGTCGGCGGGCGGTAGGCCCGGGACCCAGAGGATCGCCTCTCCGGCCAGGACGACCGGCAGCGCCTCCCTCAGCCCCGCGGGGATTTTGCGGTTGATGAGCAGGTCCGATACCTTGGCCGAGCCGGGCGCACCCAGCGGCTGGTAGCGATCGCCGGCGACCCGCCCGCGCCAATGCAGGTCGCCGGTGGGCCCGCGGAGGTACGCCTCGCGCTCCGGCGCGACTTCGCCGCGGGCCAGCCTCGTCCAGAGGGCTCCATCGACGTCGACGCGTTCGACGGTCAAGCCGCCGGCGGCGGCGCCGGGCCGCAGCGGTCGGAGTTCCGGGCCCAACGACGGCTCGGGGCGCTCGACCGACAGGCGGCCATCGCGGACCTGCACCACTTCGCCGGCGACGCTGGCCCGGGCCGGGGTG
>CAIRWP010000175.1 GCA_903882335.1 uncultured Opitutia bacterium
AGGCTTCGCCGCGGGGCGTGCTGCTGTCGGAAGGGGCGGACATGGTCAGACGACTTTATAGCGCTCCCGCAGGCGCTGGCGGAGGACTTCCGCGACGGTGTTGAGCACGAAGGTGAGGAGGAAAAGGCAGCAGGCGCCGAGGAAGAGGGCGCGGTAATGGGTGTGACCGGCGGCCGCCTCGGGCAGCTCGACGGCGATGTTGGCCGACAGCGTCCGCATGCCGCTGAAGGGGTTGAAGTCCATGACCGCCGTGTTGCCGGTGGCCATCACGACGATCATCGTCTCGCCGATGGCGCGGCCAAAGCCGATCATCACGGCCGAGACGATGCCCGATACCGCGGTGGGCACCACCACGCTCCAGACGGTCTGCCAGCGGCTGGCGCCGAGCGCCAAGGATCCCGACACGAGGGAATCCGGGACGTTGGAGAGCGCATCCTCCGCGATGGTGAACACGATCGGGATGACCGCGAAGCCCATGACGAAGCCGACCACGAGGGAGTTGCGCGAGTCATACGTCGCGCCCGTCGTCTGCCGCCACCATTCCCGGAAGTCGGCGATGGGGAGACCCGTCGCGGTATCCTTCACCGTGAAGAAGAAGGACTCGATCGCGGGGCCAGCCTGCCAGGCCGCCCAGGCGCACAGGGCGAGGAACGGGAGCAACCAGAGGAACTCCATGCCGGGCTTGACCTGCCGGCGGACCGGCTGGGGCAGCACGGACCACAGGAAACCGGCCGAAATCGCCGCGGGCGCGAGGATGCCGATCGCGCAGAAGAGCGAGACCAGCCGGGGATCGACGAGCGGCGCCAACCAGAGACCCGCGAGGAAGCCCAGGACGACCGACGGCAGCGAGGCCATGACCTCCATGACCGGCTTGACCACCTGGCGGTACTCGGGACGGAGGAACTGCGAGACGTAGACGGCGGCGGTAAGCGCGATCGGCAAGGCGAAGAGCAGCGCGTAGAACGTGCCCTTGACCGTGCCGTAGAACAGGGGGACGAGCGAATACTTCGGCTCGAACTCATCGGAGCCCGCGCTGGACTGCCACGCGTAGGCCGGGGCGGAGGCGCCTTCGTACCAGATCTTGCCGAAGAAGGTCCGCCACGAGGATTCCGGGTGATGGTCGACGATCGCCCAGCGATGCAGCTGGCCGTCGGCGGTGAGCGCCGTGATGCGGTCATAGCCGCCCGCGAAGGCGACTTGCCGGAGCGGCGCCGCGGGGGCCGGGCCCTCCCAGCGGACCGTCCCGGTCGTCATGTTGATCAGCTGGAGCCGACCGGCCGCGGCCGCGAGGTAGCATTTGTTGCCGACGGCGGCGTAGATGCCTTGGCCGGCGCCGGCCAGCGGCTCGCCGTCATGGATCTTCCCCCAGCGCCGCAGGCTCTTGCCGTCGGGCTGGAGCTGCGGGTACATCGACCAGACCTGCTGGGCGCCGGCACGGTCGACGAGGACCACCGAGACATTGCCGAAGATCAGGCCGGCGGCGGCCACGGCGGGATCGGTCGCGCCCTTGAAGGGCGTGAAGGATTGCAGGAAGGTGAAGGCGGCGCCGTCGTCGGCGTAGGCGCGCACCTCACCGGATCGGCCGATGACGAGGAGCGACTCCGCGGTGGAAGGGAGCAGGACCTGGTCGACCGAGGCGGCGTCGGCCGCCACGACGAACGGTGCGGAGACGGTGATCTTGCCCTTGCCGCCCAAGCCCTTGCGTTCGGTCAGGCGGACGGCGGTCAGCAGCGGCTTGCCGCCCTCCTCCTGGCGGACCAGCAAGAGGCGAGACTGCGGACCTTTCGCATCCCAGACATCGAGACACGGCAAGCCGGCGCGGCCGATGGCGACCGGCTCGAGGGGCGTCACGACGGGCTCGACGGTGCGCTTACCGGCGTCGTCGAAGGTCGAACGATAGACCACGCGGACCTCCTGGACCGCGCCATCCGAAAGCCCCAGGAAGACCAGACCCGTGCGCGGGTAACTGCGTACCGCGGTCACGCGCCGCTCGCCGAGCACGGGTGTCCACTCCAGCAACATCTTCCCGTCCTTGGCTCGCTGGAAGAGGATGCGTCCGTCGCGACGAACGACGAAGGGAAACTCGCCATACTCGTCTTCGCCGAAAGCGACCGCCTCCGCCGGGACGGCAAGCGCCGACTCCGGCGCGACCTTGGCTCCCACGAAAAGCGGGAACACCTGGAAGATCAGGAAGCCCAGCATGCCGAGCACCGCGACGACCACGCCGACGCCGCCGATGCGGATGAGGCGTCCCATCCAACGATCGGTCGCCAAGGTCAGCGGGCTGACCGTGAAGCGCGACTCGGGCGCAGGCGCGGGGATTTCGTCGGATGTCGCCATCGGGTTACGATCGGGTGTCAGGGTTTCCGGCAAAGGGAAAGGCGGGGATGACCCCGCCCGGGAGGACCCGAGACCGCACCGTCGCTCTTGATAGGCCGACCCCGGAGGGCGTGGCGGCGACGATGCGATTTCGAGACCAAGCTTATTCGGCGCTGTAGAACTTCAGCGAGGCGCGGCCTTCGTCGGCGACGTCGGCCGGCAGCGGGAAGTAGCCGTCCTTGATCACGATTTCCTGGCCCTGCTTCGAGAGCACAAAGGTGATGAACTCGCTGGTGAGCTTGTCCATCGGGCGGGCGGGCGCCTTGTTCACGTAGACGTACAGGTAGCGGGACAGCGGGTAGGAGCCATTGAGACAGTTGGCGTAGGTCGGGTCGACGAACGCGGTGCCTTGGGCGGCAAGGGGCAGGGCCCGGACGCCGGAGGTGGCGTAGCCGATGCCGGAGTAACCGATCGCGCCGACATCGGCGGCGATACCCTGGACAACGGAGGAGGAACCCGGCTGCTCCTTGATGGTGTCCTTGTAGTCACCGTTCTTCAGGGCGACTTCCTTGAAGTAGCCGTAGGTGCCGGAGGCGGAGTTACGGCCGAAGGAGGAGATGGTCTTACCGGCCAAGGCACCCTTCTGCTCGAGGGCACCCCAGGTGAGGACGTCCTGGCCGCCACGCTTGCGGGTGGAGGAGAAGATGCCGTCGACCTGGGTGAGAGAGAGACCCGCGACCGGGTTGTCCTTGTGGACGAAGACGGCGAGGGCGTCGATGGCGACGGCGATGCGGGTCGGCTTATGGCCGAACTTGGCGGCGAAGGCGGAGATTTCGGTGGCCTTCATCTCGCGGCTCATCGGGCCGACCTGAGCGACACCGGAAGCGAGGGCGACCGGCGCGGTGCCGGAACCCTTACCCTCGACCTGGATCTTCACGTTGGGGTAGGCGGCCTTGAAGCCCTCGCTCCAGAAGGTCATGAGGTTGTTCAACGTGTCGGAGCCGACCGAGTTGAGGTTGCCGGAGACGCCGGAAGCCACGGCGTACGCCGGGAGCTTCGGGTCGACGACGACCGCGTCGGCGGCCTGCACGGTGACGGCAGTCGCGGTGAGGGAGAGGAGGGCGAGGGAGCGGAGGGCGGTGTTCATGGGAAGGTTACGCCGACATCATCCCATGCGATTGTTACGGTTTCGTGGCGGCAGGGTGTTACTTGGGCAATAGGCCACCCCACCCCGAAATACCCGGTCCCGGCCGTTTATTTGAGAAACTCCTTCAAAAGGGTCGCCGAACGCGCCTCAGCCTGGGGCAGGGGTACGCCCGCAGGCACACTGGGACGCTTATGCCCGATTTTGGCGAGCCATGCGTCCCGCAGCAGGTTGGCTCTCTGCTGGAGAATGCGCCATTTCGCCGGCTCCGCCATCGCGACGTCGACCTTCCAACCCATCAAGGGAGCCAGCTGCGTCCAGATCGCCGTGGCCATCAGCAGATGACCTTCCGGTCCGGGATTCAGATGGTCCTTTGCGAAGACGAATCGCGGGTCGGCCTCTTTCGCGGCCACGATGGCCGCGCGCAGGGCCGGCCGCGCGTCGACGACCAACCAACCCGCGGGACGCTGCGCTACCAACCATTGCGCGTAGCTATCCAGCACGCCGTCGTAGACCGGCACCTTCGGCAGATCCGCGCCGAACAACGGCGGCGTCAGGTGCACGACTTTCGCGCCGGCGCGGACGCAGGCCGCGTGCAGGCGCAGTTGACCTTCACGGAACGCGCGCGTGCGTTCCGGGTCGGCCGGCAGGTAGAGACCGTCGTTGCCGCCGTAGCAGGCGAGGACGAGGGTCGGCTTGAAGAGCTCGAGCGCGCGCGCCAGACGCTCGTGCACATCGGGCCGCAGATAAGCGCCGCCCGCATGACCGGCCTCGCTGAGTCCGCTCGCGGTCTCGCCAGGCAACGCGGCGTTGACGATGACCGCACGGGACAGGCCCTTCTGCGCGCGGATGGCGGATTCGACGTACACGGTCCAACCGCCGATGTAGGCGAGGTTGTCGCCGAGGATCAGGATGCGCGTCTCCTCCTGGTCGGCCCGCAAGGGCGCGACGCACCAGGCTAGGAGGATCAGGAATGCGCGCAGCATCCCGACAAGATGACTTTTCCCGGCGGGCGGGAAAAGCCGAATCCGGACGAGTTATTAACGCCCCCACCCTGCCCCGCCGTCCACATTCGGCTTCTCCCAGGCGACCCGCGGGGCTAGCCTCGGAGTCTGGACTCCTCCATCCACATCAAAGGCGCCCGCACCCACAACCTCAAGGACGTGGAACTGACCATCCCGCGTCATCAGTTGACGGTGATCACGGGGGTCAGCGGTTCGGGGAAGTCGTCCCTGGCGTTCGACACCCTCCATGCCGAGGGGTCCCGGCAATACCTCGAATCCCTCTCGGCGAAGGCCCGGGGGATGATGGATGCCGTGGCCCGGCCCGACGTGGACTTCATCCACGGGCTTTCCCCGGTCATCGCCATCGCCCAGCGGACCGGCGGTAACACGAACCCCCGTTCCACGGTAGCCACCTTGACCGAGATCGCCGACCACGTCCGGCCGCTTTGGATCGTGGCGGGCGAGCGCGCCTGCCTCAAGGACGGGCACCCGGTCCGCCGGCGGTCGCTGGACGACAACCTGCTGGCCTTGGCAAAGATCCCGGCCGGTACCCGCCTCATGGTCACCGCCCCGGTCGCCAAGGACAAGCCGTCGGTCCTGCTCGAAACCGTGGCCGACCTTGGTCGACGGGGCTTCTCCCGCCTCCGTATCGACGGCCAGGTGGCCACGCTGGAGGAGGCCACGGGGCTGCTCACCGGCCGGGCGGCCCGGCAACTCGACGTGGTGGTGGACCGCATCGTGGCGGGCGAAGATCAGCGGAGCCGCCTAGCGGACTCGCTGGAGCTGGCCTTCAAAGAAGGGCGGCATCGCGCCTTGGTGCTGGCCGACGACGGGCGGGGCGGTTGGACGGAACAGGCCCTTTCGCTCCACCTGGCCTGCGAGCATTGCGGCACGACCTACGAGCCGATCGCGCCCAAGGCCCTGTCGCACAACCACCCGGATGGCGCCTGCCCGGACTGCGGCGGCCTCGGCCGCCAGATGCGCTTCCAGGAAGGTCTCGCCATCCAGGACGACGGGCTCGCCCTCCAGGAGGGCGTCGTGAAGCCTTGGAAACTCGGGACGCGCAAGGTGCTGATCCGCCGCAACGCCGTGCTGCGGGCGCTGGCCGAGCAGGTACCGTTCGACCTGCGCACCCCTTGGCGCGAACTCCCGGAGGCGACGCGGCGGCTACTCCTGCACGGTGATGCCAAACGGGTCTTCCTACTCCCCCCACCGAAAGGCCGCAAGCCGGTCGAGACCACGTGGGCCGGGATGTTCCCCGAGCTCGAGCAGGCCTACCGGACGACGACCGGGGAGTCTTTGCGGCAGCGTCTGCTTCACTATCAATCGGGCTCGGTCTGCGCGACTTGCCAAGGGCGGCGGCTCTCGCCGACGGCGCTCTCCCTCCGACTGGACGGGCTGGATCTCGCGGAGTTCCTCCGGCTGACGATCCCGGAGGCGCTCGCCTTTGCCCGCCGACTGGCCGCGCACCCGCGGGTCCAGCCGATTGAAGAGGCGCGCCGTGGACTGGAGCAACGGCTGGCCTTCTTGCATGAAGCCGGCCTGAACTACCTGACCTTGGAGCGCGAGGCCGCGACCCTCTCCGGGGGCGAAGCCCAGCGCGTGCGGCTGGCGACGCAACTCGGTCTGGGCCTAGTCGGGGTGACCTACGTGCTCGACGAACCGAGCATCGGCCTACACCCGG
>CAIRWP010000176.1 GCA_903882335.1 uncultured Opitutia bacterium
GCCGAGCAGGTCGCGGTCCAGCGGCGCTACTGGTCCCTGCTTCGCTCGCTCCCCAATTTCTACCTCATCGAGGGGAGGTTTCGCCGACGGGCGCTGCCGGGGGCCGAAGGCTTCCGCATCGAGGAGCGGGGGAGCGACGTGAACCTGACGGCCCACCTGCTCTCCGATCTGATGCTGGGTTGCTTCGACGCGGCGATCGTGGTCACCGGTAATCCCGACCTGGCCTTGCCGGTCCGGTTGGCCCGGCAGTTCTCCGGCCTGCCGGTGGGTGTGCTCAACCCGCAGCGCCTCTCCGGGCCCGGGCGGCCGGCGGCGCGTCCCTGCTCCGAACTGCGTGCGGGGGCGTCCTTCTACCAGAGTGGCGTGACCTGGAGCCAGCTGCGACGGGCGCAGTTCACGGAACCAGCCGGTCGCGCCTCGCCGCCCCCGCGCTAGGCGGACTCAGGTCACTTGTCCTGCAGCGTGCGGAGGTATTGGCGGACGGCGTCGAACTGCTCGGTGCCCTTGCCGTCGAGGATGTCCGTCAGCTGCGTCATACCCTCGGCGTCCGCATACTTCGGCATCTTCGTCTCGGGGTCGAGGCGCGTGGGCGCCAGCACCCAGCGCAGGAAGTAGCCGCGCCGCAGGCGTTCGGCGCTTTCCTTGAAGTTGATGGCCGGCGCTTCGAAGACCGCCGTCGCGGGCGTGTCGCCGACCGCATGGCAGGTGATGCAATTGAAGCCGCCGTCCACGCCGATCAGCTTCTCACCCAACGCCGTCAGCTCGGGCTTGGGCGCGGCCTCGGTGGGCTCCTGGGCGGGCAGGCCGTGCTGATGCGCGAGGCCGAGGGCGAGGCCGTTCGCCAGGTGGGGCGCGAAGCCGGGCATGCGGCCGATGAGCCAGGGGCGGGGCTTGGCCTCGACCTGTCCGGCGATGAACTTGGCCATCCAAGCGGTCTGCAGCTTTTCGCCGAACCAAGTCATCGCGGGGATCGGGGCGTCCGGCACCGGTTCGCCTTCGACATGCTCCTTGGCCGGCAGCGCGTCCCGCAGTTTCTTGCACTCGCCGTCGACCTTCGACCACGCGCTGCCCCGGGCGTCGCGGGTGTGGCAGGCGACGCAATTAAGGTCGCGGACCTGACGTTCGGCGAACTCCGCGGGCGTGTCCTGCTTGAGCGACGCGAGGTCGGTGGCGAGGAAGGCGAGGAGCGCGGCGCGCTGCGTGGGCGCGAGGCCGAAGTCAGGCGCGGACGCGCGGGCGGCGCCGTCGGACGCGAGGCAACCCTTGGCGCCGGCGGCCATGACCTTGGCCAGCGGTGGCTGCGTCGTGGCGGGCATGCCGGCGTGGCAATTGAGGCAACCGGCGGACACGAGCAACGCGGCGCCGCGGGTGGCGTCGCCCTTGAGCGCCTTTCGCTTGATCATCCGGCCGTTGGCCAGCAGGTAGGTCGCGAGCTGCCGCGCCTCGTCGTCGCTCAGGCGGAAGTTCGGCATGCGCGTCGCCGGGAAGTTCTTCGCCGGATCCTTCAGGTAGTCGGCCAGAGCCTCGACGCGCAGTTGGTACTTATCGGACAGGTGCGCGAGCGGGATGCGGTCCAACGTCTCGGGCTGGCCGCCGACCTCGGCGTCCGGGCGCTGGTGGCAGCCGATGCAACCCAGGTTCGCGAAGAGCGCGCCACCGGGGGCGACCAGGGCGGGGTCGAGCTTGCCGGCGGGCGGGGTCGCGCCCTGCGTGAGCATCGCTGCGATGTCGGCGGCCTGCTGGGCCGCGTCGGGTCCGTTCAGGGCCTTGGGCATCCAGGTATGCGGGCGCACGGCGCGCGGGTCATGGATCCACTCCGTGAGGAAGTCCGGGTTGAAGCGGCTGCCGAGGTCCGCCAGCACCGGGGCGTTGTGTCCGAACTCCGGCAGACCCGTGCCCTTGGCCGGGAGTCGCGCGTCGGCGTGGCAGGTGGCGCAGTTCAGTTGCGCGAAGAGCAGTCTACCCTCGCGGACCCGCGTCGCGCCGAGTTCGGTTTCCGTGGGCGTGTGCGCGAGGACGGTCGGCGGGATCGGCTCGGCCAGGAAGTCCTTCGACGACCACGTCAGGCGCACGAAGGTGTCGCCCTGCGCGGCGCTCGGCAGCTCGGCGACGAGCGTGTTCTCGCCCTGGTTGAGGGTGACGGTCCGCGGGGTCGCGCCGTCGAGCAGCGGCTGGCCGTTGAGGCTGAGCTTGAAGCCGCCGGAGTTCTCCGCCGCGAAGGTGAAGGTGCCGCGCACCGGCGAGAGGATGCGGCCTTCCCACTTGGCGACGAACGGACCCGCCGGGAGGAAGGGGGTGGGGGCTTGGCCGGCGGGCACGTAGAGCGCGAGGAGGCGGTCGGAACGGACGTCGGACTTGCCCGCGGCGGTGAAGGTCACGGCGAGACCGGCCTGCGGCTCGGCGGCGCGGAGGCCGGTGAGGAGGAGCAGGGCGAGGAGCAGGGGACGGAGGCGGGACATGGTCGCGGGACTACGCCATCCATTGCGTCACTTCCCCCGCCTATGGCAAGCATGGCGAGATAAGGGGGAAGCGGTTAGCGGTTGGCGGTTAGGGGGGTAGATAGCGGTTAGGGGTTAGCGGATAGCGGGTGGGATTTATTCGGGGACGTGAGTTTTCGAGACGTCGCAACGTGTGTCCTTTCCCTATCCGCCAACCGCTAACCGCTATCCCCTTGTCTTTCACCCCCCAACAAACAGGCCCGGCGGGTGCCGGGCCTGCGGGGACGCCTGGGTGGCGGCTTACTTGGCGAAGCTGCGGTAATCCGAACCCTGCTTCTCCGGCACCACGTTGATCGTGTTGCAGACCTCGTCGGGGACGCGGGTGCCGTCGACGGCCTTCACGTTCATCTTGATGCGCATCTGCTCGACGGGCTTCAGGCCGGGGACCTCGAGGAAGACCGTCTTGCCGTCGGCGGAGACCTTGACGGACTTGATCGCGACGGGGTCGGTGCCTTTCTCGCCGGGCTTGCTGACCTTGTAGTCGGCGGAGCCGTAGGCGCCGGAGTACAGGTAGTTGTACTGCTCGATCGAGTAGTTCTGCAGGTCGCCGGCGGACTTCGGGTCGAGGGCGCCGGTGAAGCCGATGGTGATGCCCTGCGTGGTGACGTGGAGCGTCTCCTGCATGGTCACGGACTTGCCGGTGTAGCGGACGCGGTGGATGGCGCCGTCCTTGACGCCGTTGGTCTGCCAGCCCTTGAGGCCGGAGGTGTAGAGCTGGCCGTCGACCGGGCTGAAGCGGCCGCGCATCAGGCCGGTGGTGAACTTCAGCGGGAACTTGACCACGCCGCCCTGGGCCACGTCGCCGACGCGTTCCTGGAGGACGCCGAAGAGCGAGGACTTGCCGTAGGACAGGTAGAGCATGCGGCCCTCGAACGGCCCCCACTGCTTGCTGGTCACCCAGGTCTGGCCGCCGTTGGAGTTGTCCACGTCGTACGGGAGCCAGCACAGGTGCGGGGAGTACTTCGTGGGCGCGGGCGTCTGGTGGGAGAGGTCGGGGACCTCGATGAACTCACCCGGCTTGGAGAGGTGGATGTAGTCGGCCGGCACCCAGGTGCCCTGGTTGTCGCCGTTGGAGATCTCACCGTTGGGGCCGACGCCCATGCCGTTCGGGGCGCGGATGCCGGTGGCGTAGACTTCGAACTTCTTGCCGTCGGCCGACACCTTGAAGATGCAGCCGTGGTGGTCGCTGAGCGGACCCCAGCCGCGGCCACCCGGATTCACGGGGCCGCCCTTGAGGAAGTAGAAGTTGCCCTGGCTGTCCGTCTGCAGGTCGAAGGTGAACTCGTGGAAGTTCGAGGTGACCTGGACGTCATTGTTGAAATTCTCGTAGAAATCGGCTTCGCCGTCGCCGTCCAGGTCCTTGAGGCGGGTGATCTGGTCGCGACCGAGGACGTAGAGCTCCTCGTTGACGACCGTCAGGCCGAGGGCGTGGAAGATGCCGGTGGCGTGGCGGCGCCAGCTGATCTTGGAGAGGTTGGCGTCGGCGACCTTGCCGATCCACACGTCGCCGCTCCAGGTCGAGAAGGCGATGCGGCCGTCCTTGAAGAACGCGAGGGCGCCGACGCGGATCCAGGCCTTGTAGGGGTTGGTCTCGGGGACGGTGACGTTGTCGACGAGGTAGGGGGCGTTGAGGATCTCGGCCAGCTTGTCCTGCAGCGCGGCCTTCTTGTTGGCGTCGGTGGCCTTGGCGAGCTGTTCCTTGACCGAGTCGGCCTGCTTGGCCTGGTCGACCTCGCCGAGCACGCCTTCGGTCACGACTTCTTCCTTCCAGTGCGACGCGCCGCCCTTGGTGAAGGCGCGCAGGTCGGTGGGCTTGGCGACGGCCGCGGCGGCCTTGGCGAGGGCCCCGGCGTCCTTGCAGCCGTGGGCGAAGGAGATCTTGAAACTCGTGCCGGCGGCGACCTTGCCGAGTTTCAGCGTGAGCACGTTACCTTCGGTCGAGAGCGCGCCGGTGACGCCGTGGACGGCGACCGCGGTGGGCAGCTCGTCGCCGGGCTTTCCCTTGGAGAGCGTGAGCGCGGCGGTGAGGCCTTTGGCCTTCATCGAGCCGCCGTAGGGCAGGTTCGCGAGGCGCACGGATTCGGCGAGGTCACCGGAGACGACGGTGAAGGAGCGGCTGAGGACCTTGACGCCGTCGATGGTCTCGAGCTCGGCGCTTTCGAGCAGGCTGGCCCCGCCGACGGTGTAGGCGAAGGTGACGCGATCGCCGGAGAGGTAGAGGCCGAGGTACTTGGAGTGCTCGCGGGGCAGGGGACCCAGCGGAATCGGCGACATGACGCCGGCGGGGCCGACGGGGAGTTTGCGGGGTTCCGCGAAACTGCCGTTTTGGCTCCAACCCGGGCCGGGGTTAGTCTCGACGTGGAGGTCGGAGCCCTCGGCGGGGGCGGGGTTCGGGCCGTGCGCGCCGTCGAAGGTCACGCCCTTGCGCTTGAACCAGCCACCAGACCAGAGACCGGCGCCGCGCAGGGTCTCGGTGTCGAAAGCGTAGCCGGCGTCCTCCTTGCCGAGGTTCACCAGGACGGCCTTGTTGGCGGCGCAGCCCTTGTTCTCGAAAGGATTCTTGCCGAGCGCGTTGTCGATGGAGGCGCTCAGGAAGCGACCGTAGTCCATGTCCATGTATTTGCCGGTAGGCTTGGCGGCCTTCTTGGCTTCGGGCTTCTTGGCCTCCGCCTTCTTGGGGGCGTCGGCGGCGAAACCGGTGAAGACCGACAGCGCCAGGGCGCCGAGGGTGAGCAGGTTGCGGGGGGTCGTCATAGGGGAGAGGGTAAGGGGGAAGGACCCGGGGTAGGGGCTTTCTCGATTTGAGCCAGCCCCGTCCCCTTGTCCACCGTATAGGAGTGCTTTTGAGGGGGAAGGTTCCGACTAAGGAGGGCCCGGGCAGGGGCTGGGGCTTGGGCCGGGTTCGAAAGACGCTGCGAGGCAGCTAGGGACAGGGACAGGGGCAGTGACAGGGGAAGGAAGTAATCGATGCACGAGTGAATGAGCTGGCAGGCGTGCAAGGTAGGGGCAGCACCGCGTGCTGTCCTAGCGATTGCTCTCTTCAATCTAACCGCTAACCGCCATCCCCCAACCCCTTGCGAGCCCCGCTCGCAC
>CAIRWP010000177.1 GCA_903882335.1 uncultured Opitutia bacterium
ATCGTATTCCCTACCCCGCCATGAAACCCCTCCTGCTCCTCGCCGCCCTGATCTGGGGCTTCGCTCCCGCCCAGGCCGTCGACACGAAAGGCATCCCCGCGGACCAGGTCGGCGGCTTCTTTCATCTCGGCGTTCGCAAGCTGGACGAATCCAAGTTCGGGCAAGTCCTGGACAAGGCCTTCAGCGACGAGGTGCGGGCCAACCGGACCTTCCGGGCCTTGAAGGAGAAGCTGGGTCTCGACCTCGAGCAGGACCTCGATGATGTGTTCGTGGCCTTTTACCCGGGCACCGACCCGAAGAACCCGCTCATCGCCGGGGTGCTCCGCGGCCGCTTCGATGTCGCCAAGATCGAGGCCTACGCGAAGGCGGCGAAGATCCCCGCCACCGCGTTCGGTGCGCGCACCGGCTGGGACCTCGACAAGCTCGGCCAGCACGTCGAGGACGGCGAAGTGCGCGGCACCACCGGTAGCAAGCCCACCGACCCCACCATGATCGTCTTCGTCTCCGCGAACACCGCGCTCGTCGGCGGCGCCACCAAGCTGGGCGCGGCGCTCGAGGCCTACGCGGGCAAGACCGCCTCGTTCCGACCCAAGGCCGACCTCTCCGGGCCGGGGGCGCCTTTCCTCCGGGTCGAGGTCGACCTCGAGCTACTGAAGACGGAGGATGCCAACGGTCTGCGCAAGGGGGTCCTCACGATCGGCGAGACCGGTCCGAACCTCGTGGCGACCCTCGACGGACAGGCGACGAGCGAGGGCAAGGCAGCGCAGGTGGCCAGCCAGATCAAGGGCATGGCGGGCTTGATCAGCCTCGGACTCATGGACGAGGCGAACAAGCCGGCGGACCAGCTCGCCGCCCAGCGAGCCATGCTGGAACTGCTCCAATCGCTCAAGGCCGAGGCCAAGGGCGACCATGCGGTCTTCGCGATTTCCTACGACGCCGAGAAGGCGGCCATGGGGATCGTCAAGGCGGTCGTGGCGGAGAAGGTCAAGGCGACGGTCGGCAAGTGAGCGCCCCGCGCCACCTGCAAGCCGGCCGGCTCGCGGTGGAGATCCACCCGGACCGCGCGGCGCTGGGCCGGGCCGCCGGCCGGGCGGTCGCGCGCCACTTACGGGAACTGCTCGCGCGCCAAGGCGCCGCGCGTGTCATCTTCGCCTGCGCGCCGTCGCAGGATGAGTTCCTCGCCGCGCTGGTCGCGGCCTCGCGGTCGGCGGAGCTCGGCTTCGACTGGGCCGGCGTGACGGCCTTCCACATGGATGACTACGTCGGCTTCGCGGCCGACCACCCGCAAAGCTTCCGCCGCTACCTGCGGACCCACTTGCTCGACCACGTCGCGGTCGGCGCGTTCCACCCGCTGCCGGCCGAGCTGCCGCCCACGGTCGCGTGCGCGCGCTACGCGGCCGTGCTGGCGGCGGCGCCGATCGACCTGATCTGCCTCGGCATCGGCGAGAACGGCCACCTGGCGTTCAACGACCCGCCGGTGGCGGACTTCGCCGACCCGGCGCGCGTGAAGGTCGTGGCGCTCGACGACGCGTGCCGGCG
>CAIRWP010000178.1 GCA_903882335.1 uncultured Opitutia bacterium
CCGATGCCTGGTCCGACGATGGCCAGCGGCGCGCTCGGCGCCCGCGGCCGCTACGCTTACTGGATCGGTGACGAAGGCATCAAGGCGAAGGTCAACCTGCCAGACGCCAACGCGCCCTTCCCCGCCGCCACCGTGACCGATTGGGACAAAGGCTTCGCCGGTTCCGCCGCGCAGCGCAGCGCCATCGAGTCCGTCACCCCCTCCCTCAACGCCACCGCGGCCGCCCTGCTGCCCGGAGGCTTCAGCGCGAACTACCAAGCCTGGCGCGCCAACGACATCCTGACCGCCGGCAACTGGAATCTCCTCCAGCTCCCGCAGGCCCGCACCCGCGGTGACCTCAACGCCTGGGCCGCCCGCCAAGGCGGCGGTTTCGCCGCCGGCGACACGATGGCCACGGCCACCCGCCTGCTCTGGCACGAGATCACCCCGCTGTCCTTCTCCGTCCTCGCCGACACGCTCAACGGCGGCATGAAGACCGACCTCTCGACCGCCTTCGAACTCCCCTACTCGGTCTTCCGTACGCTGGAGATGTATCCTGGCCAGAAGGACACCACCGCGACCCCGACGATCGCCGACCGCCGCCAGTCCCTCTTCCACGGCGCGCCTAATGCGACCTTCAACCCGGGCATGGCCACGGACCTCGACTACAACCGCCCGAACCTCGTCGACAAAATCGGTTCGCCTCAGGAATTGCTGCTGGCCACGCCACGCGCCGCCGAGTGGGCGCCGCGCTACCTCCGCACGATCTCCTCGATCGGCACGACGATCGACCTCATCAAGAACCGCAACGGCGGCGAGACTCCGGAACGACTCGGCTTCGCCTACGAAGTCCCCTTGGCCTCCAATTTCTTCAACGCCGACCGCCTCGCCGCCAACCTCGTCAGCCTGACCGCCGCCGGCAATGAACGCAGCGCCTTAAAGAACGACGCGCTGCCTTATTCGGACATTCGTTTCCCCAACGGCGATCCGGCCACGCACCCCGACAATTGGACCGCCCGCATCGTCCGCGGCCCGACCTGGGATCTCTACCGCAACTTCTACCGCATGTATAAGCGGGAGATCGAAGCCGCCGCCGCCGCGGATTCCTCGGCCCTGCGCGGCCAAGGAGCCGTGGCCGACGCCAACAGCTTCATCGTGCGCGGCATCGAGCCCCTCACCTATGCCACCGGCAACCGCGGGCTGCCGCGGCGCCGCGCCGACGTCCCTGGCGGCGTCGTCGAGCAATACACCGCCCCGCTGACGCCCGTGCTAGACAACTTCTTTACCGGCGGAGGTGAGGCCAAGAACTATTTCCATCGAAATAACCTAGCAGACGGGGGAGTGGGCGCCTCCTTCCTCGCCGAACGGCGCTACAAGATCCCGTTCCACGACAACTACACGGTCTCCGGCTTGCCGTGGCAGCGCCGCTCCGCCGGCACGGCCTGGCCGACCAATCTGACGGACAGCGCGCTCGACACGCCCCCGGTGCTCTCGACGCGCACCTGGCCGACCAGCCCGATCCTGGCCCCGACCATCCTCCGTTACTCCACCATCTACTCCGCGGTGCGCCAGAGCAATAAACTGGGCATGACCATCGACCCGATTGTCGTCATTCATAATCCGTATGACGTCCCTCTCGAGTTCGAAGGTCTCGCCATGGTCACGAGCGGAACCAGCTCGCCGTTCCGTTTCATCTTCCAGGCATGGGGTCTGACCATCAACTCGACTGAACGCCAATACGCCAATCCGCTGGTCGGACGACCGGTCGGGCTCGCCGGCGCCATCGACGTACTTCAAAACCGTACTGTCGACATCGGAGACGTCGTCGTCGGCGGCGGCGAGAACGACAACCGCTCGATGGCCTTTCGCATCGTGGCCGGCTCCGGCGGCACGACCGCCGGCGGCGGCCGCACGATTCGCCTCGAACCTGGCGAAATCCGCGTCATCGGCACCTCGCCCTCGACCGGCGACCTCATCAACAACGGCACCACGAACGTCTCGATCCCGGCCGACAGCGGCTTCGAGCTTTCGAGCCGAGCATTCTATCGGATGACGCCATTCCATAACGTGCGTGCCCGGCTAGGATCCGGCTCCCGCAACCAGAACGCCGAACTCTTGCTCTGGATGATGGACTTCGACGTCTGCAAGACTGTCGCGGAGTACAACAACCCCAACTACTTAACCACTACCCCGTCCGCAATCAATCCATGGATTACCTGGAACAACGGAGGGGTTCTCGACATCGAATACGCCCGCCGCCTGCGAGAGCGCATGGACAACGCCCGCGATCAGAGATTGGTGCGAGATGCGCTACCTGGCTGGGATGGCTCGCTGCCCTCGCTCGAGAGCGCCCTCGTTGGCAAGTCCCTCCGAGTTCTCACGCGCAACACCGGCTGGATCAACTACAACGGCTTCGTCGTCGGCACCGAGGGCGAAACCGTCACCCCCCTTCCAGGACCTGACGGCGTCTTGAATACGGTAGATGACCCTATCCCCAACTTTAGTTACAGCCGGCATCCGCTACTCTACGTGGCCCCGACGCGGCGGAACGGCACCATCGCCCTGCGCGGCAACCAGTCCTGGAACTTCTACCTCATCGGCAAGCGCAGCATCGACGGCGGTGCCAGCCTCAATGCTCATCGGCGCTGGTTCGGCTCGCCGGACGATGACGAGTCTACATACGTCGCGGACCCGGCCAACCCGGACCGGCTCATCCGCCGCTACTACGAGGGCACGCAGACGGTCAATGGGTTCAACTTGGTCGACGAAAGTCTGCTACTGAACTTCCAAGCGATGACCTCTGGATGGCCGATGTATAGCAACAGTAATAATGACGGGGGGGGATACTATACTCAGGTCGATCGCGAATGGACACGGCCGCCGCCGATTAGCGCGAACCCGGAAGTCCCGAATTACTATATCCGAGGAAGTACCGGCGCGTTCGACACGCCACCCGACCCAGAGTTCAATGTCGCTAACGGAAAAGCCCTCGAGGTCACGTCGAACAAGGCCGACACCTTGCGCTTCTCGGACTTCGTGGTCTTAAACATGAACCAACCGCGGCTGCCAGTCTTCATGGTAGACTTCGCCCGCCGGGCCGCCGACATGACTGGCAACACAACTAAGTGGTATCCGTCTGGCCATGCCTCAGCTAGAGCTAACTTCGGCATGCAATACACACTCCCCGACAGCGGCTTCGGGTGGGATCGCATGCAGACCCCCGTCGAAATGCGCAATGCACCAATGACGCCGTACTTCCTCAGCGACCGTGCCCAGCAGGCGCAATTATTCGGCTATGACGGAAAGGCTCACACACCTGTGGGCTGGGTCGAGACACAGCGCGTTCTGGTAAGCGGCACGGACACCAACTTCCCCACCGCTAACTCTGGGATAAATGCCTACTGGGGACCAAGCGTGACCGACGATAGCCGAGGGAAGACAAATGTGATCCTTTATCCTATTCCACGGCGCCCGCTGCTATCGCTCTCGCAACTCGGAACCGCCGCCTACGCCGAACAAAACACCGACGCGGACCTCACCGTAGGCTCCTCGTTCGCGCATCCTGGCATCGGCGACCTCACCCGCATCGTCGAATGGCCTGGTCCGCGCGACCTCTTCCCGAGCGAGACCTCTTCGACATTCAGCTCGATGATCGGTTCTATCGCTGGGAACACTGGGGGCACTGCTGACACCTACAGAGGCCCAGTCCCCGAACTTGGCTACGTAGCCAAACACATGGGACCTCGCCCCGTCCGTAATCTGGCCAACACGCGAACTGATCACGCATTCGCAGCCAACTACGCCTTATGGGATACCTACTACTTCAGCGGACTGAACCTACAGGCCAACTCCTACTCGCACCTCGACGGAACGTCCCGCAACTGGCCGAGCTCCGGCGCGGACCTGCCGATCGACAACACCATCCAGGCCCAGCAGGCCACCGCGCTCACCTCGGCCGGAGTCGTCAATGCGACTAGTTTCGCGAGCCTCAAGACCGCGCTTAACAGTGGCGGCAAGCCCCTCGCGAACAAGCGCGTGACCTACCTCGCGGACGGCAAGCCTTCGTTCACGCTCAATGCGCAGTATCAGACGACGCTGCGCCTGCCGGAGACCGAGTTCCCGCATCCGAAATACCTCGCCCGCACCTCGCTCTACGACGGCGGCTTCAACGTGAATTCCACTTCGCGCGCCGCCTGGCGAGCCGTGCTCGGCGGCCTGCGGGGCCAGACCTTACCCGACGCCGCCACCCAGGCCGCGCCGACGGTGACAGCCCTGACCAAGTTCGCGCGCGCCTTCGGTCCGGCCGACAACACAGGCAACGACCCGTGGACGCAGTATCGCGAACTCTCCGACGCGCAGGTCGACGAACTCGCCGGCCGCGTCGTCGAAGAAGTCCGCATCCGCGGACCGTTCATGTCGCTCGGAGACTTCATCAACCGTCGCCTCGTCAACAACGACACCTACGGACTCAAGGGCGCGTTGCAGGCCGCCATCGACAAGAGCTCGATCAATAACACCGCGATCACCGCTGCCGGCGGTACCTTCAGCGCCCCGGCGGCGACCGCGCCGAATGACCCGAACCTCCGGTTTGGAAACGACGCCACCGCAGCCAGTTATTGGCGGGAAATCAGTGCCTATCCAAAGATTCCTGCCAACAAGCGCTTCCCCTCGATCCGCGCCATGAGCCGTACCAACAACGAAGGCAGCGTCACCGCCGGACTTGGCGCCCCGGGCATCGTCACGCAGATGGACGTGCTGAACTCCGTCGGCCCCAACCTGACCGCCCGCTCCGACACCTTCGTGGTCCGCGCCTACGGCGAAGCCCAGGACGATGCCGGCAACGTGATCGGCAAGGCCTGGGTGGAGGTCGTCGTGCAACGCTCGACCGAATACATGGCCATGGGCGTGGGACAGCGTTACCCGGAATTCGTCGAACCAACCCGCCGTAGCCTGGCCTATCGCGTCAACAGCGATGCCAACAAGGCCTACGACCGCCAAGCGCTCGTGGAGACCTACGAGGTCGCCCCGCCGCCCAATCCGCCTGGCTCGACCGCCGCCGACCGCCTCGCCCTCGCCCAGGAACAGCGCCTGAACCGCATCCTTGGCCGTCGCTTCCGCGCGACCGGC
>CAIRWP010000179.1 GCA_903882335.1 uncultured Opitutia bacterium
CCCTGAAATCCTGGCCGAGCTCCGCCGCTCCGCTGATGGCAGGCGGATGGATGACCAAGAATGGGCCGAGACCTATGGGCACTTCCGTGGCACCCTGCGCGTGTCGTTTCCTCGGAGAGGCGATGGCCTCCGGACATCACCGGCCTTCTGGCCCTACTGCCGACTGAAGATGCCCGCATCGGCGCCGACGGAGGGTTACGTGGGTGAGACGAATTTACCTTTCGATACGCTACCCGGATCCGAATCGCCGACGTTAACTGGCTACTACCTGCGACTCAGGAGTCAGCTCAGCGTCGATGGCCAACCGACCTCCGCCCACTACGCCAAGATCCAAGGCCGGATCGATGTCGGCCCCGGGAAGGTGGCGTTCAGGTTTTATTATAATCCGCGGGCCGGCGATCGGCGACTGGCCTTCGACCTGCGGAACAACCTCCTGCGCCCGGCGTCGTCGGCCACGCCCGAGGAGCGCGAGCGCCTTTCGGCCTACGAACCCTGACCTCCAGGGGGGCTTACGGCTTGCTCGTCGGCCCTTTTGACAAAGAATACTCACTAGCCCCCACCCTGCCTTTCCCAACCGCCAACCGCCAACCACTAACCGCTAACCGCCAACCGCTAACACCTTACTCATGCCCCTCCTCAACCGCTCCCTCCTCGTCGCCGCGGCCACCCTGTCCGTGGCCGTCGCCACCGCCGCACCAGTCGACATCCACCCGGGCGCCTATCCGACCGATAGCACCTGGACCAACGGCGTGTCCAGCAATGGCCTGACCTCCGTCGGTCGCACCACGATCGGTTCGGGCGTGACGGACGCCTTCAAGCTCACGGGCACCAACTACACCCCGCTGAACCCGCTCACCGGTCATTCGAACGCCGTCGCCACCGCCGCCTCGGCCGACGGTACGCTGGTGGTCGGCTTCTCGATCGACGGCTCGGGAAACAACCAGGCCGTCTCGTGGACCGGTTCGACGGCGACGCGGCTCGACATCAACGGCGAGTTCCTGTTTTCGGAAGCCACCGGCGTCGGCATATCGGGTGCAACCACGACGATCGTCGGCTGGGGCTTCAGCACGGTTGACCCCATGAATTACCGGGAAGAATTCTTCTACGTCCGCGGAGGCAATCTGGTGAACCTCAGCGTCCTTTTTAATGCTTTTGCAACCAAGGCGGTCGGCGTTTCCGCCGACGGCAATACCGTCGTCGGCATCGTCGCCGACAGCTTCAGCGGTCCGGGGATGGTCAGCGGCTTCGTCCATACCATCGGGGGCACGGCGAGCTTGAGCTTGGTGAATGCGCACACACACATCGCTGCTTTTGGCAACGCAGGCTTGAACCTCACACAAATGACAGGCATCTCCGGTGACGGCGCCGTCGCCATCGGCTTCGCGTCGAGTTCGCTGAATTCGAACCCGTCGGGCAACGAACAGGCTTTCAAGTATACGCGCACCGGCGCGGCCTATGAGGCCCTCGGCACCCTGACCGGCGGCAATTGGTCCATCGCTCGTGCGATCAATAGCGACGGCTCGGTCATCGTCGGCCAAGCCGGCAACGCCGTTGGCCGCGAAGAAGCCTTCGTCCACCAAAGCGGCACGATGACCGGCCTCGGTTTCCTCCAGGGCGGCATCAGCTCCAACGCGACCGGCGTCTCCGCCGATGGCACCGTGATCGTCGGCTATGCCGACGCCGGCTTGAATCGCACCCACGCCTTTGTCTACGCCAACCAGACCATGCTCGATGAGACGGAATGGATGCGCTCGCTCAACGGCCCCGGCAGCCTGACGGCGTCGGGCTACAATCTCACCCTGCTGGCGATGGAAGGCGCCCACCACCGCCCGCTGATGTCTTACGACGCGATGGGCAAACAGACGCACGTCTGGGCGACCGGCGACTTCGGCGCCTCCTCCCGCCAGACCGACCGCCGCTCTTCCTTCGGCGAAGTCGGCGCGAGCCAGACCTATGGTGAGACGGTCGTCGGCGTGGCCGTCGGCACGGCCATGCAGACCCAGGACCTCCTCTTCGGCGGCAACGCCAAGATCACCGGCCAGACCTTCCTCGCCGAGGTGGACACCCGCCTCGCGGACAAGGAAAGCATCGTCTCCCTCCTCGTCATGCGCGGCCAGTGGGACGCCCGCACCGCCCGTGGCTACCTCACCGGCGCCGGCACCGACCTCTCCCGTGGCGAGACCGACCTGGACACGACGACCGTCCGCGTGCGCTACGACGGCCCGACCCAGAAGTTCGTCAGCAACTTCACCGCGGCCCCCTACGCTTCGTTCGCCGTGACCCGCACGAACGTCGACGGCTTCGCCGAGAGCGGCGGCTCGTTCCCCGCCACCTTCAACGCCACGAGCCATACCGCGCAGGAAGGCCGCCTCGGCCTGCTGACCAAGTTCGTCGCCGGCCCCGCCACCACCCTCCGCCTCACCGCGGAATGGATCCACCGCTTCGACGACGCCGGCGACGGCCTCAGCGGCGTGAGCCAGACGACCTCCGGCGCCTTCGCGGTCGCAGGCCTCGCCCCGACCAAGGACCAGGCCCGCTTCGGCTTCGACGTCGACCACAAGCTCTCCGCCGACACCCTGCTCAACTTCTCGGTCCATGCCGCCGGCTTCGGCCAGGCGCATGATGTCGCCGGTTCGCTCAGCCTCCGCCGCGGGTTCTGAGCGCGACGCGTCGCGTCGCGAGGGGACACGTGGGCAAGTTGACACGTGGACAAGGAACCAAACAGGCCGCC
>CAIRWP010000180.1 GCA_903882335.1 uncultured Opitutia bacterium
CCGCCCCCAAGGAACTCGGCCAGGGCCTGAAGGCCGCCGCCGACCACTTCCTCGACGAACAGGCCGGCGTGCTGATCGTCCCCGACAGCAAGGCGGGCGAGCTGGTCTTCCTCGCCCTTTAAGGCAGGATAGGGCTGGGGCTAGGGTCAGCGCCAGGGTCAGCAATCTGGCCCTGGCGAAGCCTGCTCCGCGCGGTTAATCGACAGAAAATAAAGGCGACCCGGCGTACAGCGGGCTGGAGTTATCCCGGCGTCCGATAAGTATCGGGCGTCTCAGCGATGCCCCTGCGTTGCCTCACCTTTCTACCCTTCCTCGCCGCGCTGGCATTCGGCGCGACGCCGGAGGCGCGCATCGACGAGAAACATCGCGCCTTCCTCAAGGAATACTGCGTCGAGTGCCACAACGCGGATAAGCAGAAAGGAAAGCTCCGTCTCGACGATATCGCCTTGAAGCTTGATACGGTGCAGCTCGCGGACCGTTGGCAGAAGATCCTGAATCAAGTCAACTCGGGGGAGATGCCGCCCGACGACTCCAAGCAGCCGGCTCCGGTCGCGAAGGCCGATTTCCTCGAGATGCTCTCCGGCACGCTCGTCACCGCGCGGAAGACCATCGGTGACGCCCATGGCCAGATCACGATGCGTCGTCTCAACCGACGCGAATACAAGAATACCCTCCGCGACCTGCTCGGCATCGATCTGCCCGTCAATGAACTGCCCGCCGACGGCGGCGCCGGGGCCTTCGATACCGTGGGGGCCTCGCTCTTCATGTCGTCGGACCAGTTCGAACGCTATCTGGCGCTCGGACGTCAGGCGATCGACGAACATTTCATCCGCTTCGCCCCGACGAAGGCCCTGAAGATCCGGACCGAAGCCGAGGCCTACGCGAATCCGCGCATCACCAAGTCCTACGCCGAGCGCGTCGACTGCCATGAACGCTATGTCGCCTGGACCAAGGCGGTCGATGAGGCCGCGGCCCGCCCTGAAAACAGTACCATCATCGCGACCCTTACGGCCGAAAAGAAGGGCAACGCTACCTACCGCTATTACCAGTGGCAGCGCATCCCGGGCGCACCCAGCCCGGAGAAATTCGGCTACCTCGACGCCATCCACGCGGACGAGCAAGGCCGACGCAATTGGGTCCACTCCGCCCCCCAGCAGCGAGCCTACCTGGCCAACCCCGCGACGAAGACGGGCTCCTTTCTCACTTACGCGGACGTCTTCGCCAACCCCTACCAGCCTTTCAACGTCCCCGGGAACTGGCCCGCCGGCCGCTATAACGTCCGCGTCCGGATAGCCGCCACCGCCGACACCCCCAAGTCACGGCATTTCGTCGAGTTCGGACCGTTGCAGGGCGCGGTCGCGAGCACGCATGAGGTGACGGGCACGATGGAGCGGCCGCAGCTCCTGGATATCCCGCTGGAAATCACGAGCAAGGGTAGCCGCGGTTTCTTCCTGCGCGAACGAGGCTCCTCCGACTCGAACGAACGCGCCCTGCAGATCTTCGGCGAAGCCCTCCGTCGTAACGGCGTCGGACCGGAATTCGCCCTCTGGATCGACTGGATTGAGATCACCAACGTCGACGGCCAGATGGTCACACACAAGCAAAGGCGCGAAGTCGAACTCCACGCCAACGCGATGGTCGGCGGGACTTATAACGGCTATTTCAAGGGAGGCCACGAGGCCGCGCAGGCGTTCCTCGCCACGGGCAAACCGCAGAAAGGCATCCCCGACGGGCAGGAAGCGAAATTCCGGGTCAAGGTCTTTGAGCAGAACGGCCCGAGCTTCCGGCGCTACCTGGAAGATCCGCTCACGAAGACGGGCGCTTACCTGACGATTCACAATGTCCACAAGGAGGAAGCCATTACGCTCCCGCCTGATCAGCCCTCGGGCTGGCTCAAGACCAAGCACGTGACCCCGACGGTCCCGCCAGGAGAATACCTCCTACGGCTCCGCATCGGCGCGACCCCGGACGCCCCGAAGGAAAGACGCTACCTGGCCGTCGGTACGCGCCTTTCCGGCGAGGAGGACTTCACGCTCCTCGAGACCCGTGAGGTGACCGGTAGCATCACGGACCCTCAGGTGATGGAATTGCGCGTGAACGTTACGGCGGACAGCCCGCGGACATTCATCCTCCGCGAGAAGCGTGAGGTCAAATTGGACTTGGAACGCTATGAGGCCGCTCGCAAGCAGACCGGCATGGGTCCGCCTCCGGCGCTCTGGATCGACTGGGTCGAATGGGAAGGCCCCTTGCCGGCTGAAGGGAAGGCCGCCACGACCAGGCCGATCTTGACCCGCGGCGAAGGCCAGACCGACGAAGATCAGGCGCGAGCCTGCTTAGCCGACTTCGCCCAGCGCGCCTTCCGGGGACGGTCGGCCGAAGCACCGTTCCTCGCGCGGCTCCTAGGAATCTACCGCGCCGGCCGCCAAGGCGGGCTCGACCACGAGCGCGCTCTGCGTGAACCGCTCAGCGTGATCCTCGCCTCCCCCGGCTTCCTCTATCTCTCCGAACCCAACCCCGGGAAAGGATCTCGCCGGCTCGACGACCTCGAACTCGCCTCCCGTCTATCCTACTTCCTCTGGAGCGCCCCTCCCGACGCCGAGCTCCTGCGCCTTGCCGAAAAGAACACCCTACACGAGCCCGCCATCCTGAGCGCGCAAGTCGACCGCCTCATCGCCGACCCGCAGTCGTCCGCCTTCGTGACCGGGTTCACCCATCAGTGGCTTGGCCTGCATCGCCTGGATTTCTTCCAGTTCGACACGAAGCTGCACAAGGATTTCGACGACAGCACCAAGGCCGCCGCCCGCAATGAGGTCTATCAGACCATCGACCATATCCTGCGCCATGGCGACAGCCTCAACCGCCTGCTCAAGAGCGACTACGTGGTGATCAACGGTTTGCTCGCCGATTACTACGGATTGAGCGAGGTGAGCGGTGACGCCTTCCGCAAGGTGACGCTCCCCCAGGATTCGCCTCGCGGCGGACTGCTCGGCATGGCCGCCATCCTGGCCATGGGCAGCAACGGCCGCGACACCAGCCCGGTCGAACGAGGTGCTTGGATCCTGCGCAAGCTGTTGCACGAACCACCGCCCCCTGCCCCGCCGAACGTACCGCAGCTGAATCGCCTCGAAGACAAGCTCCTCTCCACCCGCGAACGCCTCGCCGCCCACCAGGAGCAACCCCAGTGCGCCCAGTGCCACCGTAAGATCGACCCCATCGGCTTCGGGCTGGAGAATTTCAACGCCACCGGAAAATGGCGGACGACGGAGACTTACGAGAAGAAGGGGGTCGGCCTTAAGACCTGGCCGATCAGCCCGGCCGGCGCCTTTTACAAAGGATCGAGTTTCAAGGACTACTTCGAGCTCCGCGACCAGATCGCCGCCCACCCGCAGAAGTTCGGCCGCGGCTTCACCGAGGCCCTCGTGGAGTATGGCATGGGGCGTCCGTTCGGTTTCCTCGACGAACCGCTCGCCACGACCATCCTCACGGAAGCGCAGGCCAAAGACTATCAGATGGCCGCCTTCATCCGTGCGCTCGTCCTCTCCGAAATTTTCCAAACCAAATGAGCCGAACCGACCTCAGCCGCCGTCACTTCCTCCGCGCCGCCGGCACGCTGATCGCCTTGCCCGCGCTGAGTTCGCTCGGCTTCAAGGCCTTCGCCGCCGAGAAGCCCGTCAGCCAACCGAAGCGGATGGTCTTCCTGGGCTTCGGCTATGGCGTCACCAACGAGACTTGGTTCCCTTCGCTCAAGGACACCGGCGCCGACTACGCCCTGCCTGCCGGACTCGCCCCGCTCGCCGAACACAAGAAGGACTTCACGCTCGTCCAAGGCCTCTCGAATAAGTTCAGCGATGAGGCCCACTGGGGGAGCACCTTCTGGCTCACGGGGGCCAACCGCTATTCCGAGCCCGGCCAGAGCTTCCACAACGGCATCTCCGCCGACCAAGTCGCCGCCGCCAAGCTCGGCATGAATACGCGTTATGGCTCCATCCGTCTCGACTGCGCGAACGCCGTCGACTCCGGCCACGGCCCCGGCTCGATGGCCTGGGATGCGCGAGGTAAGCCGCTGGTCGGACACGAGAACCCGGTCGCCGCCTATCATCGTCTGTTCTCCGACGAGACCATGCCGCTCGCCCAGCGCCAGGCGCTGCTCGCCCAGCAACGCAGCGTGCTCGACGCCGTGCTCGAAGACGCCGCCCGCGTCCGTCGCGGCCTCTCGCGCGCCGACACCGACAAGCTCGACGAATACTTCCAGAGCGTCCGCGATATCGAACTCCGCCTCTCCAAAGACGAGCAATGGCTCGATCGCCCCAAGGCCCGCGCGCCCTTCCCGGAGCCCAAGCCGGGCCTCGCCGGCAAAGACGAGATCAAGGTGATGTACGACCTCATCGTCGCGGCGCTCCAGACCGACAGCACCCGCGTCCTTACCTACCGTCAGCCGGTCAGCTCGCTCCTCGCCAGCCTCAGCGTCAAGGTCGCCTCGCACGACATGAGCCACTACGCTCCCGGCGAACGCATGGAAGCTTCCCAAAAGCGCGACCTCGAGCAAAGCAGGCTGCTGGCCGGCCTCTTCGCCAAGCTCAAGGCGACGAAGGAAGCCGACGGCTCCAGCCTCTTCGACCACACCACGATCGCTTACGGCAGCAATATCCGGACGATCCACTACCTCGACAACTGCCCGACGCTGATCGCCGGCGGCGGCTCCGGCATCCGACTGGGTCAGCATATCGCCCTCCAAGGCAAGAGCACCCCGCTCTGCAACCTCTGGCTCACCCTGCTGCAAGGCAGTGGCGTGAAGGTCGACAGCCACGGCGACAGCAATGGCGTCGTCAAGGAACTCACTCTCTGAACTCATATGAACACCCTAAGACTCCTCGCCCTCACCCTCGCCCTGCCCGTCTTCGCCCAGGACGGCTTCACGCCGCTCTTCAACGGCAAGGACCTTTCCGGCTGGGACGGCGAACCGGGGCTCTGGGCCGTCGAGGACGGCGTGATCGTCGGCACGAGCGAAGTCGGTAAGCCGAAGACGAATTCGTTCCTCATCTGGAACGGCAAGGTGAAGGACTTCGAGGTCCGCGCCACGGTCAAGGTCGTCGGCGATAACAACTCCGGCGTGCAGTATCGCAGCCGTCGTCTGCCCGAAGTGACGCCTTGGACGATCCTCGGCTACCAGTGCGACGTCCATCCGACCGACGTCCATACGGCGATGACCTACGAAGAACGCGGACGCGGCATTTTTGGCTACAACGGCGTCGACGTGGTGATGGACCCGACCGGCCAGCGCTGGCAGGTCGGCGAACGCCCGCGCGTGCAGGCCGATATCTCCCAGTATAACGAGTTCACGGTCATCGCCCGCGGCA
>CAIRWP010000181.1 GCA_903882335.1 uncultured Opitutia bacterium
AAAGCGGCGGGCCCCGTCGGTCGCCGAGGTGGCGGTGAGCGCGGGGTACAGGCCGTAGCGGAGCCGGTCGTAATGGCTCTCCCATTTACCGTCGTAGACGCGCGCCTTGGTATCGGCCAGCAGGGTCGCGCGGCACTGCGGGTCGCGGCGCGAGATGGAGTCGAACGGGTAGGGGCGGGGAGCCAGGGCGGGCAGTTCCTCCTTCACCGTCGGCGTCACCGCGGTGGCGGGACCCGTCGGCTTGATGGGCGGCTCGACGGCGGGGCCGGTGCCGGCGGTGGCGCCGGGGACCGCCTCGGCGCCGGTGGCGGGCGCGGTCTTGCCACCGAAGAAACCGGCCACGTCGTCGATCAGGCTGGGGGCCTCGTCCTTCGCCGTGAGCTCGCGCGGGTGCAGGGTGCGGTCATAGACGGCGTAGCCGAACCAGGCCGCGGCCAAGAGCACCGGCAGGAGGATACCGATGAGGATGGCTTCGCCGTGCGAGCCTTCGGAGGTCGGCTTTTTCCGGGGCTGGGGTTTGGGTTCGAGCGGCGCGCGCATGGCTGGGAAGCCGACCTTAGCCCTTTGCTTGGCCGGGTCAAAATCCAACCTCCGGGCTGGGGTGAAATCACCCCGGAATCCTCGGGAGGACCGGGTGAGGCGCTATTTGGAGCCCTTCTCCGCCGCATCCTTCGCCTTCTGGCCCTCCTTGCGGAGCCGGAGCCCGCGTTGTCCCTGGCCGCATTTGCGGAAATAGACGTACAGTTCTTCGGTCATCTCGAAGAACTCCGCGGCCGGCAGGTCGACCTTCCGCCGGAAGGTCCGCTCGGCATCGTCGAGGAAGCGCCGTTCCAGCGTCTCGTCCCCTTTCACCGTGGCGTAGTAATCGGCCAGTAGGCCGCGGAACTCGGCCATGTCGCCCGCGCAGTTCTCGAGGGCCTCGCGGTAGAGGGTGGAGATTTCCTTCTCGTTCGCGGACCGGTCGCGGGCGAGCACGCGGGCCGCGCGGGCGACCCCCGCGAGGTAGAGGTCGCGGCGAGCCGGGAAATCCCGGAGCCATCGGCGGAGACGATCCTCGAGCGTCCGGACGGCCTCGGCCGCGGGGATGCGCCCCAGGAGGAAGCGCGCCTCCTGCTCGTCCGCCAGGTCGCGCATGTCGGCGGAGTCGTCGAAGGCGCGGCGGAGCTCCGCGAGCGTCGCCGCCCAGGGTGCGGTCGGCGCGGACTCGTCGGTGGCCATCGCCGCGAGCCGTTCGCGCCAAGCCGGCAGGGAGCGGTCGTAGGCCTTGCACGCCGCGGCGAGACAGGCCTGTTGCCGCCCGGTATCGCCGAGCTGCGCGGCCAGCCGGGCCATCAGCCGTAACCGCGTGCAACGGTCGGCCTCCGGGCCCGTCCGCCGCCGGTCGACCAAGGCGGCCAGTTCGAACTCGCCCACGGGCAACCCCGTCTGCGGATCCAAGGTGGTCCCGTTGGCGGCGCCGGTCGCCGGCCGGCCGAGCCCGAGCTCCCAGCGGCGCGGATCCTTCTGGAACGCGGCCCAGAGCGGCGGCGCGATCCGGCCGGCCGCCCGCCCCTTCAGCGTGGCGGCGGGGATGCCGAAGGCCCGGGCGGACTCGACGGTGAAGGCGACCGGGTCGCCGCCGAACTTGAATGAGAATTCGAGCGACCCGACGTCGACCTCCGCGACCTTCGCCTGCGCGGTCTTCGAGAGTTTCGGTTCGGCATTCTTGCCCGCCGGCCGGTTCGTCGGCGTGAGGAGCTTGGCCAGCGTGCCGCCTTGCGCGACGAGCTCGAAGGTCTTGGTCCAGTCGTCCGCGTCGAGCCGGCGCAGCTTCGTCTCGGCGTGCGCCCAATGGAGGTCCGGGTCGCCCGCCTCGCTGCCGGCGACCCAGAGCAGCGCGTCGACCGGCAGCTTGGTCACGTCGGTCTTCAGGCGTCCCTCCTCGGCCGCGCTCCGGAAGAAGGCGTAGCGCGTCAGCGGGTTGATGGCTTCCTCCGGGTCCTGCGCCAGCGTCCGTTCGCGGTCGAAGACGAGGGCGAACGCGACCTGCAGGCGGAGGTATTTGCCGCGCAGCGGCAAGGGGTCCGCGTTCCAGGCGAGCGCCCAGACCTTGAGGGCTGCCGGCACCTCATCCTCCGGCTTCACCTGCGCGAGGAAGGTCTCCATCCATTCGGGTCGCCGGAGGAGGTCCTCGAGGAAGCCCGCGAGGCCTTCGCTCTCGGCGAGGCGGCGCAGCGACTCCGGTCCGGTCCGCGTCGAGAAGCCTTCCGTCGAGCCGGCGCGGGCGATCAGCAGGGCCTGTCCGGCGCCGACGGCGAAGAGCGGGTCGCGCCAAAGTTCCTCGTAGGCTTTGCCCTCGGGGTCGGCCTTGGTCGCGATCAACGCCGCTCGCAGGCCCGGCTGCAGTTTCGCGAGGTGCTCCTCCCAGCGACCGTCGAACAACCGGGCCCGCGTGTCCGCGAGCAACGTGGCCAGCTTCGCCGGGTCTCGTCGGGCCGCCGGGCTGAAATCGTATGGAGCGGGATCCAGCGGCGGCTTGGCGACTAGGTCGGCTTTCGCGGCTTCCGCCTTACGGGGACCGGTCCCGCCATCGACCCCGCCGATCCCGGCTACCGGTTCGGACTTCTCACCGCGTGGCTTGAAGAAATCCGCGAAGAAGCCGGAGTCTTCGCTCGGCGGCGGCGCGCCCGATCCGGGCGCGGTCGTCGGTGCGGTGGCGGTCGCCGGGGGAGCGGGGGCGTTCGTCGCGACCAGGCGAAGCTCCTGCTCCGGGCGCAGGGCGAGGACACCGGCGACCACGGCAAGGACGCCCAGCCCCGCCGCGCCTACCCGGACGAGGCGGCGGCGGGAAGCGGGGGTTGCCTCGGGAGCCGTCATGGTCGCGGCCCGACTATGCCGCGGCCGGATCCTATGACAAAGGCTTAATGCGGCCGCGCCGCAACGTCTCGGCGAGCGCTGGCGCCGTCGGCGACTTCCGGTGGGCGGCCAGGGACTCGGGGTCCCCGGCGTGGACGAGCCGGCCGCCGGCGTTGCCGCCTTCGGGGCCGATTTCCAGAATCCAGTCCGCCTCGGCGAGGACATCGGGGTGGTGCTCGATGACCACGACCGTGTGGCCTTGGTCGACGAGCGCGTGGAGCAGCTCGATCAGGCGTCGGCAGTCCGACTGGTGCAGGCCGATGGTCGGCTCCTCGAGGATGTAGAGGTTGGGGCGGATCTCGCCGCGCGAACGCTCGCGGAAGGTCGGGAGCCCTTGCGCGAGCTCGCTCACGAGCTTGAGGCGCTGGGCCTCGCCGCCCGAAAGCGTCGGGCTACTCTGGCCGAGCGTGAGGTAGCCCAGCCCGGTCTTCACCATCAGGCCGCAGAGGTCGCCCAGCTTGGCGTCGAACGACAGGAACGCGGCGGCTTCCTCGAACGTCATCGCGAGTAGGTCAGCCGCGGACTTGCCGTTCCAGCGGATCGCCTTGGCGGCGGCCCCGTAGCGCGTGCCCGCGCATTCCTCGCAGGGGACGTAGGTGTCGGGCAGGAAGCTCATCTCGAGCTTGATGCGTCCGGCGCCGGAGCAGGCCTCGCAACGGCCGCCGGAAGTGTTGAACGAGAAGAAGCCGGCCCCGTGCCCGCGGATCGCCGCCTCGGGCAGGGAGGCGAGGCGTTCGCGGATGAGGTCCCAGGCGCCGACGTAGGTCGCCGGCGTCGAGCGCGGCGTCTTGCCGATCGGCTCCTGGTCGACCACCACGAGCTGACGGAAGCCCTTGAGGCCGCTGAGCGTCGCGAAGGCGGGTTTGCCTTCATGCGCCACCGCGGCGAGCGCCTCCTTGCCGGTCAGGCCATCCTTCTTCTTCGCCAGCGCGGCGCGGATCGCCGGCGCGAGCAGGTCGGTGACCAGCGTCGATTTGCCGGCGCCGGAGACGCCGCAGACGACCGTGAGCCGGCCGACCGGGATCTCGACGTCGAACCCCTTGAGGTTGCGCAGCGAGGCCTGTTTGAGCCGGACCCAGGCGGCGGGCGCACCCTTGCCGGCGATTGGTCGCCGCGCGCCGCGGAGTGGGTGCGGGATGGCTTCCTTGAGGAACCGGCCGGTGACGGAGTCGGTCTGCTTCTCCAGTGCGGCGGCGGTGCCTTGGGCGACGATCCGACCGCCGTGGACGCCGGCCCCCGGGCCGAGGTCGACCACCAGGTCGGCCGCACGCATGGTATCCTCGTCGTGCTCGACAACCAGGACGGTGTTACCGCGGTCGCGGAGGCCCTTGAGGGAGCCGATGAGGCGGTCGTTGTCCCGCGGGTGCAGGCCGATACTCGGTTCGTCCAGCACATACAGGGCCCCGGAAAGCGTCGAGCCCAACTGCGCCGCGAGGCGGATGCGCTGCGCCTCGCCGCCCGAGAGCGTGTCGGCGCCGCGGTCGAGCGCGAGGTAGCCGAGGCCGACGGAGTCAAGGAAGCGCAGGCGCGCGGCGATCTCGGGCAGCAAGGCGCCCACGATGGCCTGCTCGCGTGGCGCGAGCTTGAGCCCGGAAAGGAACGCGAGGGACTCGTCGGGTTGCAGGCTCAGCAGCCCCGGCAGCGAGAGCGAGCGGCCCTTGGGTCCGGCGAGCTTCACCGAGCGGCCGATCGGGCCGAGGCGTTCGCCGTGGCAGGTCGGGCAGACTTCCTCGCCGACGCGGTCCGCGATGGCGTTCTCGTTGATCGACTCCTCCTCGTCGGACGAGAAGGTCGCGACCTCGCGGCCGTGGCCGCGGCAATCGGGACACCAGCCGCGCGGCGAGTTCCAGGAAAGGTGTTTCGGGTCGACCGCCGGGAAGGATTCGCCCGTGGCCGGATCGCTGCGCGACGTGGAGAGGTAAGCGACCTGCCGGCCGTCCGGGCCGAGGAGCACGCACGCGTTCTTGCCGGCGGCGAGCGTCTGCCGGACGAGCGCGCGCAGGGCCTTCTCCCCGGACTCCTCGGTCTCATCGGGCCGGCGGATCCGGCCGTCGGCGCGCAGTTCGCCGAAGACCGCGTCGACGTCGTGCTCGGAATAACGGTCGAGTCCGGCGAAGCCGTCGACCTTGAGCATCTGGCCGTCGCAGCGGAGCAGGCGGAGGCCCTTGGTCTCGGCCCATTCGGCCAGGGGACGATGGTGGCCCTTGCGGGACCGGACGAGCGGGGCGGCGAGGAGCAGTGCGCCTTTCTTCAGGGCCTTCGCCTTCTGGGCGATGAGGCGCACCACCGCATCCTCGGTCATCTCCTGGAGGGGTTCGCCCGTGGTCGGGCTGTGCAGTACACCTGCGCGCGCGAAGAGCACGCGCAGGTATTGGGCGACCTCCGTGACCGTCGCGACGGTCGATTTCGCGGAGCCGCGGGTCACGCGCTGCTCGATGGCGACCGTCGGCGGCAGGCCCGTGAGCGCGTCGATGTCGGGTTTTGGCAACTGTTCGACGAACTGGCGGGCGTAGGCCGAGACGCATTCGAGGAAGCGACGCTGGCCTTCGGCGAAGAGGATGTCGAACGCGAGGGACGATTTGCCGGAGCCGGAGACGCCGGTCATCACCGTGAGCGAGCCGTGCGGGATCTCGAGCGAGACGTCCTTCAGGTTGTGCTCACGGGCGCCCCTTAGGGAAATCGCGGTCGGCCGCGGTTTGGCGGGCGCGGCCGAGACGGCGGCGAAGGCGTCGTCGCCGCGCGCCAGGAAGCGTCCGGTGACCGTGCCCGCCTTCGCGACCTCCGCGGGCGGGCCTTCGGCGACGAGCCGGCCGCCGGCGGGACCGGCTTCGGGGCCCATCTCCAGGAGCCAGTCGCAGGACTTCAGCACATCGAGGTGGTGCTCCACCACGACGAGCGAGTGGCCGGCTTCCGTGAGCCGGTGCAGCAGTCCGACCAGGCGCGACACGTCCTCGCGATGCAGGCCGGTCGTCGGCTCGTCGAGCAGCAGCAAGGCGCCCGGCTTCCGCGCGTCGATCTTGGACAGGTAGCGGACCAACTTGAGGCGTTGGGCTTCGCCGCCGGACAGCGTCGTGAGCGGCTGGCCCATGGAGAGGTACCCCAGACCGACTTCCTCGAGGCAGGCGAGTTGGGCGGAGGCGGGCGTGCGTTCGCCGAGGAACTGGCGCGCCTCCTTGACCGACATCGCGAGCAGGTCGCCGACGGACTTGCCGTCGTAGCGGAAGCTCAGCACCTCGTCGCGGAAGCGTTGGCCGTTGCACGAGGGGCAGGGCAGGGCGACGTCGGAGACGAACTGCATCTCCACCGTCTCCCAACCCGCGCCGCCGCACCGTTCGCAGCGGCCTTCGCCGGCGTTGAACGAGAAGTGCGAGGGGGTGAGCCCGGCCGCCTTCGCCTCCGGCGAGTTGCCGAGTAGCGTGCGGATGGCGTCCCAGGCGCCGACGTAGAGCGCCGGGTTGGACCGCGGCGTGCGGGTCGCGGGGGACTGGTCGACGAGCGCGACCTCCGCCGGTTCCCGGTCGAACTTCACCCACTTCGATGCCGCGGTCTCGTCGCCGGATTCCGGATCGCGCCGACCGATGACCTGATGGAGCAGCGTGGACTTGCCCGAGCCCGAGACGCCGCAGAGGCCGACCAGGCGGCCGAGCGGAATCGAACAGGCGAAGTCGCGGAGGTTGTTGACCGTCGCGCCGGCGACGCGGAGACGCGGAGTCGTGTCGCCGATCGGGCGGGGGGGGACGGACGTCCGGCACGCGCCGACCCGACAGCCAGTCGCCCGTGGCGGAGGCCTTGGCCTTCAGGATACCCTTCGGCGGCCCCTGGTAGATGAGGTGGCCGCCCTCGGCGCCGGGGCGTGGCCCGATCTCGATCAGCCAGTCGGCGGCGCGCATGACGGACTCGTCGTGCTCGACGACCACGACCGTGTTGCCTTGTTCGACCAGACTGCGGAGGATGCCGACCATGCGCGCGAGGTCGCGCGCGTGCATGCCGACGCTCGGCTCGTCGAGCACGAAGACCGTGTCCGCCAGGCAAGCCCCCAGGCACGAGGTGAGGTTGACGCGCTGCACCTCGCCGCCGGAGAGCGTCCGGGAGAGCCGGTCGAGCGCGAGGTAGCCGAGGCCGACGGCTTCGAGGTAGCCGAGTCGCGCGAGGATCGCCTCGAGCGCGTGGTCGGCCGGGTGGCGCGAATCCTTGGGCGCGAGCGGCGCGAGCAGCGCGCGTAGTTCGGTCACGGGCAGGGCGTAGAGCTCGGGCAACGTCCGTCCCTGCCAGCGCCAGCAGAGCGACTCCTCGCGGAAGCGCCGACCGCGGCAGGTCGGGCATTCCTCGTAGGCGCGCCAGCGCGACAGGAACACGCGGACGTGCATCTTGTAGGTGCTCGACTCGAGCCAGCGGAAGAAGCCGCGGATGCCGTACCACTTGCTTTCCCATTCGCCGGGGACGTACGTGGGGTCGCCGTCCTCGATGAGCCGACGCTGCGCGGCCGGCAGTTTCTTCCAGGGCACGTCCATCGGGATGCCCGCCTTGCGGCACGCCTTGGCGAGGTCGCGCTGGCTCTCGCCGTAGACGGTCCCCTGGAACGGCGCGATGGCGCCTTCGGCCAGCGTCAGCGTCGGGTCGGGGATGATCTTCTTCCAGTCGAGGCCGATGACCCGGCCGAAGCCGCGGCAGGCCGGACAGGCTCCGACGGGCGAGTTGAAGGAGAAGAGCGCGGGCGAAGCCGGGCGGAATTTCCGTCCATCCACGGGCGACTCGAGCAGCTCGCTGTAGCGCGCCACCTCGTCGCCGGCTTCGTCCAGGATCCGCAGGCGCCCGCCGCCGAGCCGGAACGCCGCGAGCGCGGCCTCGTGGAAGCGCGCGGCTTCCGCCGCGGCGACCGTGACGCGGTCCTGCACCACCAGCAGCTCGGCCGCCTCGGCGGGGATCGCCTCCTCGCCGAGGCGCCACCGTCGACCGGTGACGTAGGCGCGGTTGAAGCCCGCCTTCACGAATTCGTCCGCCACCGTCGCCCAGGCGAGGTCGGCGGGCTTCGCGACGGCGAAGGTCAGCGTCACTGGCCGGCCGGCCTGGCGGGCCAGGCAATCTTCCCAGGCGGCCGCGGGTCCGCGCGGCGCGAGCGGCTGGCCGGAAGCCGGGTCGATGAGCTGCGCCCGGTGCGCGAACCACACCTTGAACCAATCGCATAGCTCCGTCATCGTCCCGACGGTCGAGCGCGAGGTCCGCACGGCGTTGCCTTGCTTGATCGCCACGGACGGGCGGACGTTCTCGGCGGAGTCCAGCGCGGGCGCGGGGAGCAGCTCCAGGAATTGGCGGACGTAGGGGCTGAAGGTCTCGACGTACCGGCGCTGCCCTTCCGCGTGCAAGGTGTCGAAGACGAGCGAGGACTTGCCTGCGCCGCTGAGTCCCGTGACCACCACCAGCCGGCCGACGGGGATATCGATGTCGAACCCCTTCAGGTTGTTCTGGCGGACTCCGCGGAGGCGAATGGCGTCGGGTCGGGGGGCGGACATCGGACCGTTCAACGGAAGGGAAACCGCGGGCTTGGCAAACCCGCGGTCAGTTTCCGCAGTCCACCCAGCCGGCGGGCGTGACCAACGCATGCAGGGCGAGGTCGTGCGGCTCCGTCGGGACGACGTCGATGACCTGCTGGTCGTAGGCGAAGCCGATGCGCCGGCAACCCGCGGGCAGGCCCGCGAGCAGGCGGTCGTAGTGGCCGCCGCCATGGCCCAGCCGCCCGCCGCGGCGGTCGAAGCCCAGTCCCGGGACCACGATGAGCTCCGGCTGGCCCGGCGGCAGGGTCGGGCGATCGTCGGCGGGTTCCCGCACGCCGTGCGCCGAAAGGACCAGCGGGGTATCCGCGGCGACGATCCGCAAGGTCACGCCCGCCGCGTCCACCCGCGGCAGCGCGACCGTCTTGCCGTCCGCATGGGCGGCGGCGCGGAGGGCGGCGGTGTCCAGTTCGGCGCCGTAGGCTTGATAAAGAGCCACCACGCGGGCGGCCCGCCAGGCGGCGGAAGCGAGCACGCCGGCGGTGGCGGCGTCCGCGGCGGCCCGGCGTTCGTCCGTGCTCAGCGCGCGTCGCGCGGCCCGCAGCGACGTGCGCAGCCGCGCCTTGAGCTCCCGCGTCTCCATGCCCTCAGAAAAGCCGGTTGAGCGTGAGAGTCAACAGGACGACCGGGAGGTACAGGATCGAGGCGAGGAAGAACGGCTTCGCGACCTCGGCCCGGCGGTGCGGCAAGGCGAAGTCCAGGCTGAGTTTGAAGAACCAGATGCCGGCCACCAGCGAGACCCAGAGGAACGGGCTGGCCCAGCCGCGGAGCGTGCCGGCGGCTTCGGCGGGGGCGAAGAACGTCATCGCGATGCGGCCGGCCACGAAGAGCATCGGGATGATGAAGGCCGTGGACCAGAGCGCGGCGGTGCGCCCCGAGGGGTCGGTCACCGTCGCCACCTTGAAGCCGCCGCGGGCGTAGTCCTCGCGGCACATGACCGCCAGGGCCATGAAGTGTGGGATCTGCCAGCAGAAGAGCAGGGCGAAGAGCAACCAGCCCATCGGGTCGATGTCGCCGTGGGGCCGGCCTTGGCCGAGCTTGGCCGCGGTGCCGATGATGGGCGGGATGGCGCCGGGCAGGGAGCCCACCAAGGTGCACCAGGAAGTGACGGACTTGAGCGGGGTGTAGAGCAGCAGGTAGCTCACGACGGTCGCGAGCGTGAGAAAGCCCGCCAGGGCGTTGGCGCCCAGCCAGACCAAGGTCACGCCGGCCGTGGCCAGCGCGCCGCCGAAGAGCAGGACGGCGCCTGGGTGGATCAGTCGGGCGGGGATGGGGCGATGCTTCGTGCGCTCCATGCGGGCGTCCGCCTCGCTTTCCCACCACATGTTGAGCGCACCGCAACCGCCGGCGGCCAGCGCGGTGCCCACGGCGAGCGCGACGAGCGTCCGGGCCTCCGTCGGTCCATGCGGGTCGCTGCAGAAATAACCCGCGAGCGCCGTCAGGACGGAGAGGAACGACAACCGGGGCTTGGTCAGCTCCAGGAAGGCGGCGGGGACGGAGCCGGCGCGTGCGTTCATGCTCAGGTTGGTGGCGGTTTTCGGCGAAAGGTTAAAGGCAAAACGACCTGCGGTCGGATTTCGCCGTTCAGACGTCGCCGAGAGCGCCCTCGCGGCGGTGGGCGAGCAGGGTGGCGGCGACCACCAGCGAGAAGAGCGCGGCCCCGCTGACGAGGTGCACGGTGCGGACATGCGGGTTCTGCGGCAGCTGAATCGCGAGGATGCCCAGCGTGAGCTGGACCGCGAGGAGGGTGGCTATCCCGCCGCCGAACCGGCGCCCGCCCCGGAACAGGGCGAGGGCGAAGGCCCCGACGGCCAGGGCGGCGAGGAGGGCGCCCGAGCGATGCAGGAAATTGAACCACCAGAGCGCGCCCGCGCCTTGCGCGGGGATGAACCAGTCCACGGGGGAACCGCCGCTCACCCAGGTGGTGAAGCGGTTCTGGCGCATCAGGGCTCCGGCGAGGATCACCGCAAGCGTCAGGCCGGCCGCCCAGCGGCCAAGGCGACGGGTCGCGGCGCCCGCGCTCGCGGCGGTGTCCGCCCAGCCCCGCGTGTGGCCGAGCGCGATGGCGGCGAGCAGGGCGATGGTCAGCTGCGCGTTGACGGCATGCGCCACCGCGAAGGTGACGGCCTTGAAGTTGCCCTCCCCGCCGACGTTGAGCTGGTCGAGCAGCACGCGCAGACCGCCGAGGCCGCCCTGCAGGAGGACGAGCGCGAGCAAGCCGTAGGCGGCGAGGCGGACGAGCCGCCGGGGTTCGCGGCGCGCGTGCGCGACGGCAAGGGCGACGATCAGGAGGCCCAGTCCGGTCGCCGCCAGCCGGTGCGAATGCTCCGCGAACTTGTCGATCTCGGAGAGCCAGCCCGGGGGATTGACCGAGCCGTTCGAGAGCGGCCAGTCGAGGAAGGCCATCCCTGCCTGGATGCTCGTCGTGAAGCCGCCGGCCTGCAGGACCAGGACCGCCCAGAGCAGCGTCGCCCAGCATAGCCCCAGGAGGAGCCGGTCCGGTCGGGTGCGGGCGGAAGCGGTCATGCGTCCATCAGACGAGGCCGCCGCGCGGGCGCAAATCTGATTCGAAGCCGTCCGCGCTCTTAAGCGGGGACGATGGGGTCCATCAGCCGCCCGCGGCGCGACCGAACGCCCGGATCTTGGCGACCAGGTTCGTGAGGCCGTTGCGGCGGTTGGGCGAGAGATGCTGGGTGATCCCGACCGCGGCGAGGAAGTCCGCGTCGGTGGCGGCCACCTCGGCGGGGCTGGCGCCGTCGTAGAACTCGCAGACCAGCGTCGCCACGCCTTTGGTGATCAGGGAGTCCGCGTCGCAGCGGAAACGGCATCGGCCCGCCTCGAGCGCCGGGACCAGCCAGAGATTCGAAGTGCAGCCTTCGACCAGGAAGGCGTCCAGCTTGAGTTCCGCAGCCAGCGCGGGCGCCGACTTGGCGCGGTCGATGACATACTGGAAACGTTCGTGGTGGTCGCCAAACGGCTCCAGTTCGGCGATGAGTTGGGCGCGGCGGGCGGCGAGGTCCATGGGCGCTCAGCGACCTTCGAGCGCGGCGGCGTCGAGGCCGGGCCTGATCAGGGTTTGCAGCGCGGCCTCCAGTTTGAGGGCCTGGGCCGCGGGTAGCTTGGCTTCGGTGCGCAGCCAGGACAGGGCCTCCTGCCAGACCAGCGGGGAAGGCCGGCGTAGGGTCTGCAGGTTCTCCAGCTCATCGGACATCGACTTGCGGCTGCCGTAGGCGTCGGTCAGTCCGGCCAGGAGCCGGGCGCGCACGTAATCCGCGCGGAGTTGGGAGTGGTTCGGGTGGACCTGCACGCCGGCCTCAAGGATCCGGACGGCGGCCTCCGAGGCGCGAATCGTGCGCAGGTGACGGCCGACCGAGCGATAGGCCTCGGGACCGAGGTCCTTCGCCCTAAGGAACTCCGCGAGGTAGCGGTCGCCGATGTCGCGCTCGCGCTTAGCGGTCGCCTCATCGGGCTTGACGCGGGCGTAGTGGGCGATGCCGACGATGGCCTGGATGAGCGGGCGGTTGGAATGGAAGAAGGCCGGGTCGGCGGCGGAAACCTGCTGGTGCTGGGCGATTACCTGATCCGGCAGGCCGGCGTTGAGCAGCGCTTCCAGGTGCAGCGCCGCGAAGGTCGCGCTTTCGAAGCCGCGGGCGGCGGCGACGCTCGTGAGGGCGGCGGTGAGGCCGTCGTAGCCTTTCTCGGCCGCGTAGTTGGCCAAGGCGATCATGGCCCCTGAGTTGGTCTCGAACTTGGACTTGATCGTCTGCAGCTCCTTTTCGTATTCATCCTTCAATCCGAGCCTGTCCAGTAGCTGCAGGCGCTGGATGTGAGGGAAGGGGGCCTTTTCGTTGAGCGAAATCCGTTCCTGGTTCACCGAAAGGGCCATCCGGGTCTGTCCGAGTAGGATATGGAAGCGGGTTTGCTGAGAGAGGATGGCATCCCGGGCGGTGGCGTCCTTGACGGCCCCGCCCTTGGTTTCCAAGAGCGTGAGGCCCTCTTGGGTCTTGCCCCCGTCGAAGAGCGCCTTGGCTTTGAGCAGGAGACCATTCGGGAAGTTGTCCAAGTTATTGATGGTGATTGTTTTGACGCAATCAGGGTACTTACCGGCCCAGTACTGGGAGGTCGCCGTGGCCAGCGCGATGGCCTCGCGCGTGGCCTGGGGCAGGTCCTTGCCGACCCGGAGGAGCTTCAAGCCTTGATCCATCACCTCGCCATCGCGTTCCCTCAACTGGAGGAACTGGAAATAGCGTTCCAGGTAGTCCCGACCCAATTTATCGTTAATTTCGAGGAATTCCAGGCCGTGACGCATGGTCTGGATCGCGTCATCGGTCCGCCCCATTTTACCGTGCAAGAAGTTGGCGTAGAAGAGTTTAGCCTTGGGGTTGGCGGGGTTGCAGCGCACGGCGATCTCGGCTAGGCGCAGGGTTTCGCTCGGTTTATCGGCCGCTTGGGCCTCCATGGCCCGGTCGAGGAAGAACTCCGCCAGTTTGGAAAGGTGCTCTTGGCGGATTTGGAGGGCCTTCTCGGGCTGATCCTCGATCTTGGACAAAGCGAGTTGGACGAACTGGCGCAGCAGGGGTTCCTTGACCAATTCCGCCTTGATATAGGTCTTGCGGGCGTAGGAAGACACCAACTCGGGGGCCTTACCCGCCGGTAAACCCGTCAAAAAGATGATTTCCCCGTCCGAATCGTCCTCTTTGATGGTCGGAGCCGGCTTGCTGGCCGAAGCAGGGGCAGGAGAGGGAGGGACCGGGGGGGCCGGAGCAGGGTCAGCTGCCAGACCGAGGCCCGGGAGTCCTAGGGCTAGCGCGAGCAGCAGGTGCGGACGGGACATAGACCCCGACTCTGGTCGTTAGGAGGAAATTGTCCCGCATAAAAGATGGGTCGGCGCCCTCGGGTCACACCCCTCGTAAAGAAACCTTAAAACCAAAGCACTTTCCGCTTGCATGAGGGGCTTCGACCCCTATGCCCAAACACTCTTTTCCCTATTTACCGAGGTCCATGCCTACCATCAACCAACTCGTCCGCAAGCCGCGGATTCAACCCAAGGCCAAGTCCAAGTCGCCGGCCTTGAACAACTCCCCCTTCCGCCGCGGCGTCTGCGTTCAGGTCATGATCCGCACGCCGAAGAAGCCGAACTCGGCCCAGCGCAAGTGCGCCAAGGTGCGCCTGACGAATGGCCAGGAAGTCATCACCTACATCCCCGACGAAGGTCACAAGCTCCAGGAGCACTCCGTCGTCCTCGTCCGCGGTGGCCGCGTGAAGGACCTTCCGGGCGTCCGCTACCACATCGTCCGCGGCCCCCTCGACTGTTCCGGCGTCGAGAAGCGCCGTCGCTCCCGCTCCAAGTACGGCGTCAAGCGCCCGAAGGAGAAGAAGGCTTAATCCGTTTCCGCACCCAACTCCCTTAGACCATGTCTCGTCGTCGCAAAGCAGCCAAGCGCGCCCACCTCCCGGACGCCCGTTACGGCTCCCCCCTCGTCAGCCAGCTCATCAATGTCGTGATGAAGTCCGGCAAGAAGTCCATCGCCCAGGGTATCGTCTACGGCGCGATCGAGAAGGTCAGCGAGAAGCTGATGAAGGGCAACCCCGTCGAGCTGCTGCTCGGTGCCCTCGAAAACTGCCGCCCGAAGCTGGAGGTCAAGAGCCGCCGCGTCGGTGGCGCCACCTACCAGGTCCCCGTCGAGGTCAGCCACGAGCGCCAGAACAGCATCGCGTTGCGCTGGGTCGTCGCCGCCGCCGCCGGCCGCAAGGGCACCACGATGTCCGAGGCGCTCGCCGCCGAGGTCGTCGACGCCTACAACAACACCGGTAACGTCGTGAAGAAGCGCGAAGAGACGCACAAGATGGCCCAGGCCAACCGTGCCTTCGCTCACCTGAAGTGGTAATTCGTCCCCTTCCGACCCCCGCCTGATTCCCGGTCCCGACCATGGCCAAGCTTTCCGATCTCAACTCCCCGTCCCGCGCGTTCCCTCTCGAGCACACGCGCAACATCGGCATCGCCGCGCATATCGATGCCGGCAAGACGACCACCACCGAGCGCATTCTCTTCTACACCGGCGTGGTGCACAAGATGGGCGAGGTGCATGACGGCACCGCCACCACCGACTGGATGGAGCAGGAGCGCGAGCGTGGCATCACCATCACCGCCGCCGCGATCTCCGCGGGCTGGAAGACGAAGGAAGGCTATTTCGCGGATATCGATCACCGCATCAACATCATCGACACCCCCGGTCACGTGGACTTCACGGCCGAGGTGGAGCGCTCGCTCCGCGTCTTGGACGGCGCCGTCGCCGTCTTCTGCGCCGTCGCCGGCGTGCAGCCCCAGTCCGAGACGGTCTGGCGCCAGATGAACAAGTACGGCGTCCCGCGCGTCGCCTTCGTCAACAAGATGGACCGCACGGGTGCCGATTACTTCGGCGCCGTCGACGACATCCGCACCAAGCTGAAGGGCAACGCCCACCCGCTCTTCATCCCGATTGGCCAAGGGGAAGAGTTCAAGGGCATGATCGACCTGATCAAGAACGTCGCCTACCTCTACGACGAGACCGACCCGAAGGGGATGAAGTTCGATACGATCGAGATCCCCGAAGGCCAGAAGAAGGAAGCCGCCGAGTGGCGCACCAAGCTCATCGAAGGCCTCGCTGATTTCGACGACGTGCTCGCTGCCAAGTACCTCGACGGTCAGGAAGTGACCATCGACGAGATGCGCACGGGTATCCGCAAGGCCACCCTCTCCCTCAATTTCATCGGGGTCATCCCCGGTTCCGCTTTCAAGAACAAGGGTGTCCAGATGCTCCTCGACTGCGTCGTCGACTTCCTCCCTTCCCCGGTCGACATGCGCCCGCAGAAGGCGTTCACCGACGACGGTGACACGGAGATCACGATCGGTCCGGACGACAAGGCCAAGGTCACCGGCCTGTGCTTCAAACTTTGGTCCGACCCGCACGTCGGTCAGCTCGTCTTCTACCGCGTCTACCGCGGCCAGTTGAAGAAGGGCGAAGCCCTCTACAACCCGCGCACCCGCAAGAACGAGCGGATCTCGCGCATCGTGCTCCTGCGTGCGATGGACCGCGAAGAAATCGACGTCGCCTATTCCGGCGACATTTGCGCGATCATCGGCCCGAAGGATATCGCCACCGGCGACACCCTCACCGCCGAGGACGACCTGATCCTCGAGAAGACCACCTTCGCCGAGCCGGTCATCTCGATGTCCATCGAGCCGAACTCGAAGGGTGACCAGGAGCGTCTCTCCATCGGCCTGCAGCGTCTCGCCCAGGAAGACCCGACCTTCCGCGTGACCTCCAACCCGGAGACCGGCCAGACCCTCATCTCGGGGATGGGCGAGCTCCACCTCGAAATCATCGTCGACCGCCTCAAGCGCGAGTTCAAGGTCGAGGCCAAGTCCGGCAAGCCCCAGATTTCCTACCGCGAAACGATCAACCTCGCCTCTGAAGGCGTCGGTAAGTTCATCCGCCAGTCCGGTGGTCGCGGTCAGTACGGCCACGTCGAAATCAAGTTGGAGCCCAACCCCGTCGTCGGTCGCGACCCGGAGTTCAAGGCGGAGCAAGTCATCAACGAGATCGTCGGTGGCGTCATTCCCAAGGAATTCATCAAGCCCGCCACGGAAGGTATCCTCGAGGCTGCGAACAACGGCACCGTTGCCGGCTACCCCGTCATCAACTTCACGGCCCGGATTGTTTTCGGTTCCTTCCACGAAGTGGACTCGAATGAAATGGCCTTTAAGATGGCTGGCATCTTCGCCTTCAAGGAAGCGATGAAGGAAGCCAAGCCGATCCTCCTCGAGCCGATCATGAAGGTCGAGGTCGTCACCCCGGAAGAATACCAGGGCGACATCATGGGCGACTTGAACCGCCGCCGTGGCCAGATCCAGGGCATGGAGACCAAGGCCGGCCTCTGCAATATCGACGCCCGCGTCCCGCTGGCCGAGATGTTCGGCTACTCGACCGACGTCCGCTCCCTGTCCAAGGGTCGTGCCTCCTACTCCATGGAGCCCGGCACCTACGAGCCGGTCCCGGCCCAGATCCTCAAGCAGGTCGTCGAGACCTCCTCGCGCGCCCCGGCCCGCACCTAACCCTCCCCCCACCCGAGAAACTTCCCGATGGCCCGCACCAAAATCCGCATCAAGCTCAAAGGTTTCGACTACCGCATGGTCGACCAGTCCGCGAACGAGATCGTCGACACCGCCAAGCGCACCGGCGCCCGCGTCACCGGCCCCGTGCCGCTCCCGACCTCGATCGAGCGCCTCACGGTCAACCGCTCCCCGCACGTGGACAAGAAGTCCATGGACCAGTTCGAGATCCGCACGCATAAGCGCCTGATCGAGATCATGGACCCCAATTCCCAGACCGTGGACGAGCTGAAGAAGCTGAATCTGCCTTCTGGGGTTGACATTAACATCACCGTCTAACTCCTCAACCCTTCCACCTTAACCCTCAACCCAACGCAGGCTGCGCCAGCGCCCCTCTTCAGGACCAAGACTTCCGCAAGGAAATCCCAAGCCTAATGCAGGTCAGCAATGACCAAACGGCCTTCACCGGCCACCTGCCTCTTAGAAAATGAAACACCAGCTACTCGGTAAGAAAATCGGAATGACCCAGGTTTACGACGGGGAGAACAACCTCGTCCCTGTCACGGTCGTCCAAGCGGGCCCCTGCCCCGTCACGCAGGTCAAGACCAAGGCCACCGACGGCTACAACGCCGTCCAGATCGCCTTCGCTCCCCAGAAGGAGAGCCGCCTCTCCGCGGGTGAGGTTGGCCACCTCCGCAAGGCCGGCGTCGCCCCCCACAGCCATCTCCACGAGATCCGCCTCGCCGACGACGCCAAGGGCGACGTCGCCAAGGTCGGTGACGTCATCACCGTCGAGAAGTTCACCGCCGGCCAGATGGTCGACGTCATCGGTACCGTCAAGGGCCGCGGCTTCCAAGGCGTCGTGAAGCGCTACAACATGGACGGCCAGCCGGACTCCCACGGTCACATGATGCACCGCCGTATCGGCTCGATCGGCATGCGCCAGACCCCCGGTCACGTCTTCAAGGGTAAGCGCATGCCTGGCCACATGGGCCAGGTCCAGCGCACCGTCCAGAACCTTCGCGTCGTGCAGGTGCTCGCCGAGAAGAACCTCCTCCTCATCAAGGGCAGCTTCCCCGGCGCCAACGGCGAGGTCGTCCTCGTCCGCCCGGCCAAGAAGGCCATCGCCGCCAAGTAACCCCTCCAGCACCTCAGCGTTATGAAGC
>CAIRWP010000182.1 GCA_903882335.1 uncultured Opitutia bacterium
CTTATCGCCGCTGTCGATGAGGTCGCCCACGTGCAGGAGCGCGGCCAGCGGGGCGACTTTCCCGCCGCCGGCGGCCGCGGCGATCTCGCGTCCGGGCAAGGTGTTGAGGGTGTCGATCAGGCCCGTATTGTAGGCACGGGATATGGGCTGCAGCCGGGATGGGTCGTCCTTGTCGGCGAAGTAATGCGTGTCGCCCACGACGGCGAAGGCCGCAAGCGGTACGGAGGGCTTGGATTCCTCGGCGGCGCGCAAGGCGGGACGGGCAAGGAAGGCCGCGGCGGTCGCGCCGGCGCCTAGCTTCAGGAACGACCTGCGGGGTAGCATGGTTCCTTCATAGGTGCGACCCGCCGGACCTCAAACGCTTATCGGGGACACACCCACTTAATAGGGTCAGACCCCATTAAGTGGGCCTGACCCTATTAAGTCGGTCTGGCCCCGGCGGAACCGCGGTGGACAGGCGGGGTCGGAAACATTACCCCATCCCCATGCGCCCCGCCCTACTCCTCGCCCTCGTCCCCCTGCTGACCCACGCGGCCCCGGCCGAGCCGAAGTTTCGCCTCCAGGAAATCGACAAGGTCTCCATCGGCTACGGTCTCGCGATCGCCGACGTGAATGGTGACGGTAAGCCGGACATCCTCCTGGCCGACCAGCACACGGTGCAGTGGTACCAGAACCCGACCTGGCAGAAGCACGTGATCGCGGAGAACCTGACGAAGCTGGACCACGTGTGCATCGCGGCCCAGGTGGTCGACGGCAAGTGCGAGGTCGCCGTCGGCGCGGGCTGGAATCCCTCCGACACGGTCAACAGCGGCGCGGTGTTCTACCTGCAGGCGCCAGCCGACCCGACCCAGAAGTGGACGGCGATCGCGCTCCCGCACGAGCCGACGGTGCATCGCATGCAGTGGGTGCAGGTCGACGCCAAGCGCTGGGACCTCGTCGTGCAGCCGCTTCATGGCCGCGGGAACAAGAATACCACCGGCGTCGGCGCCAAGATGCTCGCCTATGAGAAGCCGGCCGACCCCAAGCAGCCCTGGAAGCTCGCCGTCGTCAACGATCTCAGCCACGTCACACATAACCTGCAGCCGACGCGCTGGGGCGCCGGTGCGGCCCAGCAGATCCTCTCCGGCTCCAAGGAAGGCATCTGGTTGAACAGCCTCGAGGCGGGTGCTTGGAAGCAGACCGCCCTGACGAATGTCCCGACGGGTGAACTGCGGGACGGCAAGCTCGCCAACGGCCAGCGCTTCCTCGCGACGGTCGAGCCGTTCCATGGCACGACTTCCGCGGTCTACACGCAGGACGCCGAGGGCAAGTGGATCCGCCAACAGCTCCTCGATGGTTTCAAGGAAGGCCATGCCGTCGCGTGCGCCGACTTCCTCGGCACGGGCTCGGACCAGTATGTGGTGGGCTGGCGCGGCGCCGACCCGGGCATCCGCCTGCTGACGCCGCTCGACGCCGCGGGTAAGACGTGGCGGACCAGCACGCTCACGACCAAGGAGGTCGCGGTCGAGGATTTCAAGGCCGCCGACCTCGATGGCGACGGTAAGCCCGACCTCATCGTCGCGGGCCGCCAGACCAAGAACCTGGTCATCCTCTGGAACGCCCGATGACGCGCCTCGCGGTCCTGCTCCTTGCGGGTGCCCTGGCCGGTTGCGCGACCCGCGAGACGTCGACGAATTACCGCGGCTGGGAACGTCCGGTCATCGTCCGCGGCGACGGCATCGAAGCCGTGGTCATCCCCTCGATCGGGCGC
>CAIRWP010000183.1 GCA_903882335.1 uncultured Opitutia bacterium
CGGTCACCATGATCTGGAGCGGGTTAGCGAGGGCCTCGGCGCGGGACTTGAAGCCGGCGGCGGCACCGCGGGAAGAACCTTCGGCGTAGGGCTCAGGGATCTTGTCGACGATGGTGTAGAAGAGGTCCATCAGGTCCTTCGGACGCTGGCCTTCGACGGTCTTGGCGCGGTCGAGGGTGCCCCAGCCTTCGCGGCCGGAAGCGTAGATGATCGGGAAATCGAGGGCGGACTCCGGCGCGTCGAGGGCGACGAGCAAGTCGAAGACTTCGTCGACGACGGCGTCCGGGCGAGCGGAAGCCTTGTCGATCTTATTGATGACGACGATGGGCTTGAGGCCGAGGGCGAGCGCCTTGGAGAGCACGAAGCGGGTCTGCGGCATCGGGCCTTCGAAGGAGTCGACCACGAGGAGGCAACCGTCGGCCATGTTGAGCACGCGCTCGACCTCGCCGCCGAAGTCGGCGTGGCCCGGGGTGTCGATGAGGTTGATCTTATATTCCTTCTGGTCGCGGGGGTCGGTCCACTTGATCGCGCAGTTCTTGGCGGTGATGGTGATGCCGCGCTCGCGCTCGAGGTCGCCCGAGTCCATGATGAGGCCGTGCTGGCCGCCGGCGAGCTTGTCGAGGTCTTCGGCCCGGAACATGCCGGACTGGTAGAGGAGACGGTCGGTCAGGGTCGTCTTGCCGTGGTCGACGTGGGCAATGACTGCGATGTTGCGGAGATTCATCTGTAAAGGCCTTACGCATAGGAAAAAAGGCCTTGGGGCAAGGGGAATAAGGTGCCCTCCCCCACTAAAGGGGGGTTTCGGGGCCGACCGGGCGAAACCGGGGGCTCAGGCCAGCCCGTCCCGGACCAGCAGGGCCTCGGAATCGAGGTCCCGGCCCATGAAATCACGGAAAAGCTTCTCCGCCGGCTCGGAATTGCCCTTGGCGAGGATCTTGGCCCGCAATTCCCGGCCGACCTTGGGGTTCAGGACCCCCTCCTGCAGGAACCGGGTGAAAGCATCGGCCTCGAGAGCCTCGGCCCACTTGTAGGAGTAGTACCCCGCGGCATAGCCCGTGGCGTCCGAGAACAGGTGGTTGAAGCGCCGGGCCATGGCCGGGGCCGGACGGGTCGTCCGCGCCTGCCAGGCGGCGAAGTCCTCGTTCCAGTGGGCGTCGAGGTCGCGGCCCTTGAGCTCGAGCGCGCGGATGTGCAGGTCGAGGTCCAGTTTGGAGAAAGCCAGCTGTCGCATGCAGACGGAGGCCGCGCGGAAGTTGGCGGCGGCGTCCAGTTTCGCCAGCAGGTCGGCCGGCAGCGGGGCGCCAGTCTCATGGTGGCGGGCGAAGAGCGCGAGCGACTCCTCCTCCCAGCACCAGTTCTCGAGGATCTGGGAGGGCAGTTCGACGAAGTCCCACGCGACGCGGGTGCCCGCGAGGGACTCGACCTCGACCTCGCAGAGGAGGTGATGGAGGAGGTGGCCGAACTCGTGGAAGACGGTCGTGACCTCATCGTGCGTGAGGAGGGCCTGCTGCCCGGCGACGGGCGGCGTGAAGTTACCGCACATCAGGCCGAGGTGCGGGGCGAAGGAGCCGTCGGCGCGCGGGCCGCCGGTCCGGAAGAAGTTCATCCAAGCCCCGCCGCGCTTCGACTCGCGCGGGAACCAATCGGTGTAGAACGAGCCCAGCAGGCGCCCACCATCGCGGATCTCGTAGAAACGCACCTCGGGATGCCAGACGCTGACCGGCTCGCCGTCGACGCGGGGAGCCGCGGCGGGGATCACCGTGCGCGCGCCCGTGACCGGATCGATATGGAGCGCGTCGCGCCCCACCACCTGGAAGCCGAACAGGTCGCCGAACAGGCGGAACATGCCGGCGATCACGCCGTCGACCGGGAACCACGGGCGCAGCGCCTCGTCGTCGAACCCATGGAGTTCGCGGCGCAGGCGCTCGGCGAAGAAGCCGAACTCCCACGGGTGCAACGCGCGGACCGCATCGCCGACCTGGCGGGCGCGGTAGGCCTCGAGCTCGGCCACCTCGGCTTGGAACTTCGGGCGGATGCGGGTCGCGAGGTCCTCGATGAACCCGAGGGCCTGGGCGCCGGTGCGGGCCATGCGGCGGGCGGTGGTGAAATCGGCGAAGTGGGCCTTGCCGAGCAGGCCGGCCTTCTCGTGGCGCAGCGCGAGGATCTCGCCCACGAGCGCGGTGTTATCCCAGCCATCCTTCAGGCCCACCTGGCCGAGACCTTCCCAGCACTGGCGGCGGAGGTCGGCGTCCTGGGCGTACTGCAGCACCGGGTAGACCGACGGCTGGTGCAAGGTGAAGCGCCAGGCTTCGGGACGGCCCTTAGCCGTGGCCGACTGCTTCGCGGCGGCGAGGGCGCTGGCGGGCAGGCCCGCGAGGCGGGACTCGTCGTCGACGAACAGTTCCCAGGCGTTGGTCGAATCGAGGACGTTCTCGGAATACTTCTGGGTCTTCTCCGCCAGCGCCGCGTTGATGGCGGCGAGGCGATCCTTCGGGGCCGCCGGCAGGTCGGCGCCGTTCTCCAGGAAGTCGGCCATCGTCTCGGCGAGGAAACGGCGGCGTACCCCGGTCAGCGCACCGGCCTCGGCGGTGGCCGCGTAGGCCTTGAACACGGCCCAGATCTCCGGGTCGAGGGTGAGCGACGTGAAGTAGGCGGTCACCTCGGGCAGCATCGCCCCGTAGGCCTTGCGGAGGTCGGGGGAGTTGAGGACCGAGTCCAGGTGCGAGACCAGGCCCCAGGCCCGGGACAGGTCGCGCGTGGCCGCCTCGAAACCGAGGAGCACGTTCGCATAGGTCAGCTCCGCGCCGGTCAGCCGCTTGAACGCGGCGACGCGTTCGCGGGACTGCGCGAGGGCGGCGCGGATATCGGGCTCGACCTGCGCCGGGGTGAGGCGGCTCCAGTCGAAGAGGAACTCGTCGGTCAGGAAAGGGTGCACGCGGGTAAGTTGCCGCCTAAAGCCGCCTGTTTCAAGGTCGCACGCGGGTTTTCCGCCGGGCGGGGAAGCCGACCGCGCACCGCGGGCTTGCGGGGCGGGGCGAACCCGCCACACCTAGGTCGGACCATGAGCAAACCGGAGGCCATTCCCGTGATCGGCATCGAGGTCGTCCCGACCAAGGGCGGGACCGCCGTCTTCCTGGTGACCCAGCAGAAGACCATGGTCATCCAGGTCGACGCGCTCGTCGGCGAGGCCCTCCAAGGCGCGCTCGACGGCAAGACCGCCGAACGCCCGCAGTCGCATGACCTCATGCTCCACCTCCTGCTCGGCCTCGACGCCGTGGTCGTCCACGTCGTCATCGTGGACGTCAAGGACGGCATCTTCTTCGCGCGCGTGCTGCTCGGGCAGGACGGCCCCGTCGCGCGCAAGCTGGCCGAAGTCGACGCGCGCCCCAGCGACGCGCTGGTCCTCGCGGTCAAGGCCAAGCGCCCGGTCTTCCTCGCCAAGAGCGTCCTCGACGCCTGCGAGGATATGACCGAGACCCTGGCCCGCCTTCGTAAGCAGGCGTGAGCACCCCGCCCCCAGACCCGGTCGTCGCCGGCACGCGCCCCTCGGTGCTGGCCCCGATGCAGGACGTCACCACGACGGGCTTCCTGCGCGTCATCGGCCGCAAAGGCGCGCCCGACTGGTTCGTCACGGAGTATTTCCGCGTGCACGAGAGCTCCACGCCGGAGAAGCACATCGTCGACTCGATCGTGAACCACGGCACGGGCCGGCCGGTCTTCGCCCAGCTCATCGGTGAGGACACCCCGCACATGGTCCGCACCATCCGGTCGCTGCTGACGATGCCGGTCGCGGGCATCGACCTGAACATGGGCTGCCCGGCGCCGAAGGTCTACCGCAAGAACGTCGGTGGCGGCCTGCTCCGCGACCCCGCGAAGGTCGACGAGCTCCTCGGCGCGATGCGGCAGGCCATCCCCGGCCGCTTCACAGTCAAGATGCGCATCGGCTTCGAGGACCAGCGTCAC
>CAIRWP010000184.1 GCA_903882335.1 uncultured Opitutia bacterium
AGGCGCGGTCGCGCCCGGCGGTCAGCCCGACGAGCGGGGCGGGGTAGGTCTTACCGAGGACGACCCCGGCCTCGGCGAGGACATGCATCGGGGCCTCCCAGGGCTGGTGAATCCACTCGGCGGGCAGTTGGGCGAGCTCGGGTACCCACCGACGCACATACTCGCCCTCGGGGTCGAACTTCTCGCCTTGGAGCACCGGGTTGAAGACGCGGAAATACGGGGCGGCGTCGGCCCCGCAGCCACCCGCCCACTGCCAGCCCATGGTGTTGGCGCCGAGGTCGGCGTCGACGAGCGTATCCCAGTACCACTTCGCGCCGTCGTTCCACGGCTGGAGGAGGTGTTTCACGAGCACGGAAGCGGCGATCATGCGGACGCGGTTGTGCTGCCAGCCGGTCTGCCACAACTGGCGCATCCCGGCGTCGACAATCGGGTAGCCGGTGCGACCGACTTGCCACGCCCGCAGGAGCTGCTTGTCCCGCTGCCAGGGGAATTTCGCGAACTCCTTGCGCAGCGGCTGGTCGGGGGTCTCGGGGAAGTGATGGATCAGGTGCTGGGCGAATTCGCGCCAGCCCACTTCGGCGACGTATTTATCGCCGCCCTTCGTGCCGAGTTTACCGGCGGTGCGGACGGCGTCGACGATCTCGAGCGGGGAGATCTGTCCGAAGTGCAGGTACGGCGAGAGGCGCGACGTGCCGTCGAGCTTGGGGATGTCGCGGTCGGTGGGGTAGTCCTTCACCGGGGCGGCGACGAAGTCCCGCAGGCGTTTTTCGGCGCCCGCGCGGGTCGGGTCCCAGTTCGCGGGGAAGGCGCCGTCCCACTTGATCTTGGGGAGCAGGCCGAGCTTCGCGACCGGCACCGACTTCAGGGTCTTCTCGTGAGGAGAAAGTTTCTTCGGGGCCTTCAGGGGTATCCCGAACTTAAGGTTCGCCAGGCAGTTCTTCCAGAACGGCGTGAAGACCTGGAAGGGGTTGCCGGCGAGGGTCTTCACGAGGTGCGGTTCGTGCAGGAGGTTGCCGTTGAACGACTCGGCCTTGATTCCGGCATTACGCAGCGAGGTTTTTACCCGGGTGTCGCGTTCGACGATGAGCGGCTCATGGCGACGGTTCCAGGTGACGAGTTCCGCCCCGGTCTCCTGCACCAGTCGCTGGAGTTCGGCCAGCGAATCCCCGCTCCGGATGACGAGCGGCGATCCGGCCTTGGCCAACTTGGCGGCGAGGTCCTCCAAGGCGTGGTGGAGCCACCAGTTCGAGGCTCCGCCGGGCTGCCAGGCGCCTTCGGCGGCAGGGTCATGGATGTAGACAGGGATTACTGGCCCGCCCGCCGTGATGGCCGCCTGCAGCGCCGGGTTGTCGGCAAGCCGAAGGTCCAGGCGGAACCAAACGAGGGAAGGAGAAGGCATGGTTGAAAGGAGATGGGGCTTGGGCCTGGGCGAGGGCTAGGGCGAGGGCTAGGGATGGAGAAAAGGACGGAGGCGCAAACCCGCCGGCTGATTAATCAGCCAGGCAATGGGTAAGGATTGGGATTCGTTTCTCCAACCGCCAACCGCCAACCCCCATCACGAACTATACTTCTGCCCCTTCGTGATCCGGCGGGCGAAGGTGACGAGGAGCTGGACGGACGGCTCCACGACGGCGAGGTCGACGACTTCGCCGGGGGTGTGCATGTAGCGCAGGGGGATGGAGAGCAGGCCGCAGGCGACGCCGGCGTTGGCC
>CAIRWP010000185.1 GCA_903882335.1 uncultured Opitutia bacterium
GGATGGTCGCGCAGGCCTTCGGTCGGTCCGCAGAAGATGACGCCGAGCTTCTCGAGCTCTTCCTTCATGCGGGAGTAGACCGCTTCGGAGTCGAACTGGGCTTCGACGCCGGCGAGGAACTTGCGTTCCGACTCGGGGATGCCGAGACGTTCGAAGGTCTGCTTCACGTCGTCAGGGACTTCTTCCCACGTGCGGACGGCTTTCTGGCCCTTGGAAAGGTAGTAGCGGATGTCCTCGAACTTGATGTTCTCGAGGTCGGTCGAAGCCCAGTGCGTGGGCATCGGCAGGTCTTGGAAGATCTTGAGGGACTTCTGCCGGAACTCACGGATCCACTCCGCTTCGCCCTTCACCTTGGCGATGTAGTCCACGGTCGCGGGGGTAAGCCCGATGCCCGCGTCGAAGGCATAGTTCTCCTCGTACTTGAAGTCGCCCTTGGAGCGATCGACTTCGATCGCTTCGCGCTGGGCCAGGTTTTCGTCGATGTCGGCCATGGTCTTAGGCGTGGGCGAGTTCGGCCTTCACCCAATCGTAGCCCTTGGCCTCGAGCTCGAGGGCGAGTTCCTTCGGCCCGCTGTGGACGATCCGGCCGTCCCACATGATGTGGACGCGGTCCGGGACGATGTAGTCGAGCAGACGCTGGTAGTGGGTGATCACGCAGAAGCCCGTGGCGGGCCCGCGCAGGGCGTTGACGCCCTCGGAGACGATGCGGAGGGCGTCGATGTCGAGGCCGGAGTCGGTCTCGTCGAGCACGGCGTACTTCGGCTTGAGCAGCATCAGCTGCAGGATCTCGCAACGCTTCTTCTCGCCGCCGGAGAAGCCCTCGTTGACGAAGCGGGCGGTGAACTTGCGGTCCATCTTGAGGGCGTCCATCTTCGCGTAGAGCTCGGCGTAGTAGGCCTTGGCGTCGAAGGGCGCGCCCTTCGGCTGGCGGGCGACGAGCGCGGCGCGGATGAAGTTCGCGATGGTCACGCCCGGGATCTCGCTCGGGTACTGGAAGGCGAGGAAGAGGCCGGCGCGCGCGATGGCGTCCGGTTCCTGGCCGAGCAGTTCCTGCCCGTCGAGGAGCGCGGAGCCGGAGTGTACCGTGTAGTCGGGATGGCCAGCGAGCACCTTGGCGAGGGTGCTCTTGCCGGTGCCGTTCGGCCCCATGATGGCGTGAACCTCGCCTTTGGGGATGGTCAGGCAGAAGTCCTTCAGGATCGGGCGGTCGCCGATCGAGGCGTTCAGGTTCTTAATGACAAGATGGTCGGGCATGGCGGAGGGATTCAAAGGGTGGGGTGGGCGTCGCCGCCCTGGGCGCGGCCGAGGAAGCTGATCTCGATCGCCTCGGAGTCGAAGCCGGGCGGGAGGATCGAGCGGAGGCTCTTGATGACGTCCGCCGGCAGTTCGATGTCGTGGACGCGGCCGGTCTCCTTGTCGCGGAAGTGGGCGTGCGGGGCCAGGTTGGGGCAGTAGCGGGTGGACTCGCGCTCGTGGTTGACCTGACGGACCAGGCCGCAGCCGACGAAGGTCTCGAGGCAGTTGTAGACGGTGGCGAGGGAGAGGCCCGGCATGACCTCGCGGGCCCGGTTAAAGACCTCGTCGACCGTGGGGTGGTCGCGGTCGGCGAGGAGGACGGTAAAGACGGCCTCGCGCTGGGGGGTGACCTTCTGGCCGCTCTTGGCGAGGGACTCTTGGAGATTTTCCCGGTCGTGCTCGGTTAGATTTTGAATCATTCTAAACAGGGAATGAGTTGGAATGAGACTGAGGTGCAATAAGAAACGGCGAAAAATGGGTCGTTTACTCGTTTTTCTCGGGCCGGCGGTGGCTGGATGGAACAAGTGGGCTTTAAGTACCTCTCATTCATCTGTTTATGTCCTGCATGGCCCGCTGTCGCCCCATCCTTCTCCTGATCCTCTTCGGCTGGCTGGCCCCTCGGGTCGACGCCGCCCCTCCCGCCGTGCTTGAGGTCGATAAGGTTTGGTCCGGCCATCCGGTCGGTTTTGCCCTCCTGACCGCCCCGCCGTTCCAATCTGTGGCCTACTACGATGCGGAGCGGCGGATGACCGTCGCCCAGCGTCGGTTGGAGTCCGACCGGTGGTCGTACCAGCGGCTACCGAGCACGTTAGGCTGGGATTCGCACAACGCGGTGACGTTGGCCGTGGATCGGGCCGGTCAGCTGCACGTCGCCGGCAACATGCACGGGACGCCGCTGACGTACTTTCGCACGACGAAGGTCGGTGACCTCGCCACGCTGACGGCGGCGCCGATGACCGGTGAGCGCGAGCAGCGCGTCACCTACCCGGTCTTCCTCAAGGACCGCGCCGGGCGGCTGGTCTTCCGGTACCGCGATGGCGGCAGCGGGCGCGGCGACGACCTGTGCAACGTGTTCGATGAGGCCACCGGGAAATGGGCCCGCCTGCTGGCGACGCCGCTCACCGACGGCGAGGGTAAGCGGAACGCTTACTGCACGCCTCCGCTGCTCGGTCCGGACGGCTTCTTCCACATGGCCTGGGTCTGGCGGGACACGCCCGACTGCGCCACCAATCATGACCTGAGCTACGCGAAGTCGGCGGACCTGGCCCGCTGGCGGGATTCCGCGGGGCGCGAACTGGCCCTCCCCCTCACCCTGCGGACCGGCGAGGTCGTCGATCCGGTGCCGCCCAAGGGCGGGCTCCTCAACCCCAACGTCCAGGTCGGCTTCGACACGCGGGCGCGGGCGACCCTGACTTATCATAAATATGACGCGGCCGGCGACCTCCAGGTCTACGCGGCCCGCCGCGAGGACGACGGCTGGACGATCGTCCAGGTGAGCGACTGGCGAGGCTACCGCTGGGAGTTCGGCGGCGCCGGCACGGTCGTCATGGAGGTCGGGGTGGGCGCGGTGGAGCCGATCGGCGACGGGCAACTGCTGCTCAGCTACCGCTACCCCGGAGGCGCGGGGACCTGGGTGCTCGATGAGCCGACCTTGCGGCCGATCCCCGGCGCGCGCCCGCCCGCCCGCCCCGCGCCGCGTTTCCCTGACGCGGCGTGGCGCATCACCGCCGCCTTCCCGGGGATGGGCTTGCGCCAGGCCGAGGATGCCGGCGCCACGGAAGATGGGTCGTTGTACCGGCTGGTCTGGGAAACCCTCGACGCCAACCGCGACCTCCCGCGCCCCGCTCCTTGGCCGGCGCCGTCGGTGCTGCGTCTGGTGCGCGGGGAACTTCCGAAGTAACCTCAGTTCATCCCTGGCTCCGACGTCCGGTCGCCCAGGTCGTCGATCGCGCGTCGCGCCTCGAGCCGCGCCAGTTCGTCCGCCACGGCCCGGAGGCGCCGTTCCTGGGAGAGGCATTCGAGCAGGGTGCGCCGGACCGAGGACTCCTCGACTAGGTGGCCCGCGGCGGCGTCGGCCAAGGCGCCGGGTTGGTTCGTGAGCCCGCGCAGCCGGTCCAGCAAGGGTTGGGCATCGGCACCCAGGTCGCCGACCAGGCGTTCGGCGAGGGCGAGGATCCGGGCGACTTCCCGCATCGTCTCGGCGGCCGGCGCCAGCGCCTCGTCGACTACCGGGGCGATCTCGATCCGCGGGTAGGGGGTGCGGCGTTGGACCTTGATCACACGCGCGCGACGCAGTCCTTCCAGTACGAGGTGCGAGGTGCCATCGGCCAGTTCGACATGCCCGACGATGCGACCCACGCAGGTGAAGGGGCAGGGGGGCTCGTCGTTCTCCGGCGAGAGGTTTTCCTCGTCGAGCTGCGACACCGCGAACATCCGGTTGCCCGCGAGCGCGTCCTTGAGCATCCTGCGGTAGCGCGGCTCGAAGATGCGCAAAGGCAGCAGCTGCTGCGGCAGCAGGACGCAGTGGCCGAGGGTCATGACCGGAACGACGACGGTGGGGACCATGCCGTCAAGTTGGGCGGGTCCGTCGTCGCCGCAAGCGGCGCACCGCTTTTCCGGCTTACTTGGCCTTGGCCTTCGCCGCTGTCACCGGGAAGATCGGGCTATCGTAGCCGGCGAGGTCCTGCGGCTTGGCGGCGCCGGTGCGCTTCATGGTGCCGAGCCAGGTCGGGTTGAAGGGGCCGACGAGGTCGATCTTCAGGTCGGGCGTGATGGCGGCCTCGAGGCCGGTGGTCCAGAAGCAGGCGTTCACCAGCATCCGCCGGAAGCCATCGTTGGCGAGGTCGCCGGAGGCGCCGTAGGTGGAGGCGAAGACGCGGCCCTCCTTGCCGGTGGCGGACTTATAGGTGCGCACCCAGGCGCCGGGCATGGGCTTCTTGGCGGCGTCGACCGGCGAATCCGGCTTCATGCCGGTGAGCGGCTGGGCCATCGCGAGCACCGTGCTGCCCTCGATCGGGTTGGCGTTATAGGCGCC
>CAIRWP010000186.1 GCA_903882335.1 uncultured Opitutia bacterium
CTTCGTCGGCTACGACGCCCTCGCCACGCAGGCCAAGGTCGCCCAGGTCGCCAAGATCAAGGACCGCTCCGCCGTCATCCTCGACCGCTCCCCCTGCTACGCCGAGATGGGCGGCCAGGTCGGCGACTCCGCGGTCATCACCCTCGGCGGCCGCCAGTGGCGCGTCACCGACACCCAGAAGTCCGGCCAGACCTGGCTCCACTTCCTCGACGGCGAGGACGCCCCGGAAACCGGCGCGACGGTCGAGATCGCCGTCGACCGGGCCCGCCGCGACGCCATCCAGCGCCACCACACGGTGACGCACATCCTCCACTGGGCGCTCCACGAGGTCGTCTCCCAGGAAGCCTCCCAGAAGGGCTCCGCGGTCGACCCGACCAAGCTGACCTTCGACTTCAACGGCCAGGCGCTCACGCCGGGCCAGCTGGCCGACATCGAGAAGTTGGTCAATGAACGCATCCTCGCCGACGAGCCGGTGTCCTGGACCGAGGTGAAGTACGCCCACGTCAAGGGCCGCCCGGACATCATGCAGTTCTTCGGGGATAAGTACGGCGACTTCGTGCGCGTCGTCCAGGTCGGCGGGACGCCCACGGGTCTCGACGGCTGGTCGATGGAGCTCTGCGCCGGCACGCACGTCCGCCGCACCGGCGAGATCGGCCTCTTCCGCATCGTCGGCGAGAACGCCATCGCCGCGGGCGTCCGCCGCATCGAGGCCGTCGCCGGCCTCGCCGGTTACGAGCGCGCCCGCGCCGACGCCGAGCTGCTGAAGTCGCTCGCCGCCGCGACCAACACCCCGGTGACCGACCTCCTCAAGCGCCTCGAGCAGGTCATGGAGCAGTCCGCCGCCCTCGAGAAGAAGCTCAAGGTCTACCGCGACAAGGAATCCTCGCAGCTGGCCGACACCCTCGCCGCCAAGGCCGGCGACCGCGCGGGCCTGAAGTACGTCGTCGCGCAGGTGAGCGCCGAGACGCCCAACGATCTCCGCGACCTCGGCGCCAAGGTGGCCGGCAAGGTCGGTCCTTCGGCCGTCGTGGTCCTCGCCGCCGTCTTCGGCGACAAGGTCTCGCTGGTGGCCAACTGCGGCGCCGAGGCCATCAAGGCCGGCAAGGCCGCGGGCAAGCTCGTCACCGACGCCTGCGGCAAGCTAGGCGGCAAGGGCGGCGGCAAGCCCGACGCCGCGATGGGCGGCGGCACCGATGTCTCCAAGGTCGCCGAGGCCCTCGCCTCGGTCGCCTAAGGATCAACGCGCGGTCGCCGTCAGGTCATCCGCGGTGTCGAACCGGCCATCCGGACCGGCCGAGCGGAACTCCGCCCCACCCAGCCGGCTGAACGTCACCCGGAGCTCGCGGTTCCAGGCATCGTAGATCCGTCCGTTCTGGAAATACTCCGAGGGCACGACGGACCGGGCGAGGCGCGGGAGCTCGCGTAGACGGACGTCTTCCGGGCGCGGCGGTCCCGACGGGACGGCGGCGAGTCGTTGCAAGACCTCCTGGGTGGCGTTGGTCCGGCTCAGCTCATCGAGCCGATCCTTGAGTATCAGGATGACCGCGACCGACAGCACGATGCCGCCCACCCCGAAGATCCAGAGCAGGAGATGTTTGCGCAGGTCGGCCCAGCCCATGAGCGCAGAGTGAAGCCGGGGCGCCGCCCCGCAAGCCCGCACACGGGCTTGCCCCTCGCCGGCCATGACCTATACCCCCGACATGCGCTCACTGTCCGTCGCCCTGCTCACCACCTTGTCCCTGCTTCGCCCCGACCTCGCCCGGGCGGGCGGCAACTCCGCCGGCCAGGAAACGTCAGGCAACACACCGGATCGTGTGCAACGTGTGCAGGCCGAGGTCGGCGCCGATTTCCTCGGGACCACGCTGGAGCTCGCGATCAAGGGTAAGGACCGGGCCGCGGTGGACGCGCGTCTGGAGGCGATCCTGGAGACCTTGCGCAAGCGCTTCGAAGGTCAGGATGGATGGGAAGCCCGGGAACTCGACCGCACCTTCGCCGCTCCCGTCCGGAAGAACGGCGGTAAGTCCAGTTTCATCAGCCTGAGCGACGACGAGGAACCGAAGGCGGACCAACCCGTGGTGGCCACCGCGCGCTACTCGCTGCGCGGGCCCGCCGAGAATGGCCTGAAGACCGTCGAGATCCTCCGGGCCAAGGCCAACGACCTGGTCGACCCCAAGAACGAGGATGAGCGCAGCCGCGTCAGCCCAATCGCCTACGGTCTGGCCTCGGCCGAGGACCACCGCGACGAGCTGCTCGACCAGATCAAGGAGGACGTCGCCAACGCGAAGTCCCACCTGCCCGAGGGCGAGATGCGCCTCGAGATCGCGGGCCTCGCCGACCCCGTTCAGGTCCGTCACCTGGGCGGAAACCGCTTCGTCGTCTGGATGAACTACCGCCTCGGTTTCGTCAGCCCCAAGGCGGAAAAGACCACGAAATAAGAGGATCCGCCGGCCCGCGGGCCGGCTTGTCCTTGCCCTTTCCGCCTGCCGGGCTAGTCGTCATCCATGGCTATCCGCCGCCTCGCGCTCGTCGTCAATCGCACCAAGTCCGGTGTCGAGGACATCGTCCGCGCGGTGCAGGAAGCCACCCGCGAAGCCGGCGTCGAACTGATCCTGGCCGACGCCTGGCCGGTCGACCGCGCCACCCTCCGCGGGGCGGACGCCTGCTGCGTGGTCGGCGGCGACGGCACCTTCCTCGGCGTCGCCGAACCCGCCGCCCTCGAGGGCGTGCCGCTCTTCGGCATCAACCGCGGCAAGCTCGGCTTCCTCGCAGCCTACCCCGAGGATGATGTCGGCGCCTCGATCCGCTCGATCCTCGCCGGCGATTTTCGCCGTGAAAACCGTGCGCTCCTGGAAGTCCGCTTCGCCGACGGCAGCTTCACGCTCGCTCTCAATGACGTCGTCCTGAAGACGCGCGATGTCTTCCGCATGGGCCGCTTCGCCGTGCGGGCCGACGGCGCCCGTGTGAACGAGTACCGCGCCGATGGCCTGATCCTCGCCACGCCCACCGGCACCTCCGCCTACAACCTGGCCGCGGGCGGTCCGCTCGTGGACCCCGCCGCCGCCGTGATCGTCCTGACCCCGATCTGCGCCCACACCCTCTCGAACCGCTCGGTCATCTTCGACGGCGAGACCGAATTGGAGATCAGCAGCGAAGACGGCGCGCAGCTTGGCCTCTCCGTGGACGGCCGCCCAACCCTCGAGGCCCAGGGCCGCCTGCCGCTGGGTATCCGCACCGCCAAGGTCCAGCTCACGCTCCTCCGCCCCAAGACCCTCACCCACTTCGACGTGCTCCGGAGCAAGTTGAAGTGGAGCTGAGCGAAGCGAGGCTTCGCAGGGCCAGGGCATGGGCCAGGGCTCGGGCTCGGAAGGGACAACTCCATCGGATAACGCGCCCATAAGTCGACGGGACAGTTGAACCCTGCCGCCGCGTATGGCCTTACAAGACGGCTGCCCCTTTTCCGGCCCTACCTCAGGTGTATCTGGCTGTGACCTTGCCCTAGCCCTAACCCCGGCCCAAGCCCTACCTCCACACCCCCAATCCCCTTGTCTTTCCCCCTTCACCGCACTTTATCCCCTTTTCGATGCTGACGATTGCCAATCTTTCCAAGTCCTACGGGCCCCGCACCTTATTCGCGGAGGTCTCGCTGAATATTGCGCGGACGGACCGGCTCGGACTCGTCGGCGCCAACGGCGCGGGCAAGTCCACCCTCTTCAACATCATCCTCGGCAAAGACCAGCCGGACGAAGGCCTGATCGAGTGGGAACGCGGCGCGAACTTCGGCTTCCTTCCGCAGGAGAGCGCCCCGGTCGGCGATGAGACAATCCTTCAGATCGCGACCAGCGGCGGCAAACTGGAACCGGAGAACGACGATGATTGGGACATCGACTACACCCTCGAGCCGCGCGCGAAGAAGATCCTCGCCGGCCTCGGTTTCCGCGAGACCGACCACGAGAAGCTCGCCAAGACCTTCTCCGGCGGCTGGGTCATGCGCGCCCACCTCGCCCGCCTCCTCGTCAGCGAGCCGACCCTCCTCCTGCTCGACGAACCGACCAACCACCTCGATCTCGAGGCCTTGCTCTGGTTCCAGGACTACCTGACCCGCTACCCCGGCGGCCTCGTCGTCATCTCGCACGACCGCGCCTTCCTCAACGCTCTCTGCACGGGCATGATCGAGCTCCGCGGCCAGCGCCTGCACGAGTACACCGGCAACTACGATGATTTCCTCGTCGAGCGCGTGGCCCGCAAGGAGCGCCAGCAGGCGATGTTCAAGAACCAGCAGCGCGAGATCGCGCACCTCCAGACGTTCGTCGACCGCTTCGGCGCCAAGGCGTCGATGGCCTCGCGCGCCAAGTCCAAGGAGAAGCAGATCGCCCGCCTCGAGGAGGTCGCGATCGACGAACCCGAGGACGACCTGAAGAAGATCCAGTTCCGCTTCCCGCAGCCCCCGCGCTCCGGCCTGAAGGTCATGAAGCTCGAGCACGTGCGGCAGTCCTACGGCGACCATGTCGTCTACCAGGACCTCAACTTCGAGTGCGAACGCGGCCAGCGCACCGTGCTCGTCGGCCCCAACGGCGCCGGCAAGTCCACGCTCCTCAAGATCCTCGCCGGCGTCATCCCGATCAACGGGGGCCTGCGCGAGGAAGGCGGCAACGTCATCACGGGCTACTTCGCCCAGAACCGCGTCGACAACCTCAACCCCAAGCTGACCGTCCTCGAGAACGTGATGGAGCTGCGCACCAACGAGAACCAGCTCACCGAGCAGCAGGCCCGCGGCATGCTCGGCACCTTCCTCTTCCGCAAGGACGATGTCCACAAGAAGGTCTCCGTGCTCTCCGGCGGCGAGAAATCCCGCCTCGCGCTCGTCAAGCTGCTGATCAACCCGCCGAACTTCCTGCTCATGGACGAGCCGACGACGCACCTCGACATCATGTCGATCGACGCGCTCATCGCCGCCCTGCAGACCTACGAAGGCACGCTCTTCTTCGTGAGCCACGACGTGCACTTCATCCGGCAGATCGCCAAGACCGTGCTGCACGTCCACTCCGGCCGCCTGACGCCGTACGCGGGCGACTACGCCTACTACCTCGAGAAGTCCAAGGCCGGCAACGAACGCGCCGCCCTCACCGCCGGCTTCACCGATGGCCGCCCCAAGCAGGCGGAGGCCCCGAAGGCCGAGAAGGCGCCGGCCGCCGCCCCGACCAAGCTCTCCGGCTCCGACCTCCGCAAACTCGAGAAGGAAGTCAGCCGCCTGGAGCAACTCGTCGCGGACCTCGAGGCCAAGCAGGCCCAGCTCACCACCGAGCTCGCCGACCCGGCGACTTACGCGCAGGGCGCCAAGGTCCAGCAGCTCAACGCCGACCTCAAGGCCACGACCGAGGCCCTCCATGCGGCTTCGGCCGACTGGGAGAAGGCCGCGCAGAAGCTGAGCGAAGAGAAGAAGTAGTTGTTAAGGGCTTGGGCTTGGGCTTGGGCTTGGGCTTGGGCTTGGGACGGCGAATGTTGGCGCCCTTTCCTGCGTTGCTTCAGAATC
>CAIRWP010000187.1 GCA_903882335.1 uncultured Opitutia bacterium
CGAGCAAGGCCGGGGATAGCTCAGCCAGGAGCTCGGTGGTTCTCACCGCCTCCTCCCCCCGTTTTTCCCCCAGGAGGTCGGCCGCGCGCCCATGCCAGGTCGCCGCCAACACGACCGTGTCGAAGGCGTCGAGCCCGAGCTCGGTGCGTCGCGCGAGCGTCGCGGCGACGATCCCCGCGAGCAGGTCGCCGGAGCCGCCGCGCGCCAGCACGGGCCCGCCGAAGGGGATGTGCGTCGTGCGCTTCCCGTCCGTCACGCACGTGAGCGGGCCTTTGAGCACGACGATCGCGCCGGTCTGCCGCGCGTAGGCTTGGGCGGCGGCGACGCCGGCGGCGCGGCCGGACAGGCGGCGGAATTCCCCGGCGTGCGGCAGCAGCACGAGCGGGGCCGCGCGGCGGGCCGCCGCGACCACGGCCGGCCGGAGCGCATCCGCGTCGAGCACCAGCGCACCCGCGTAGGCGCGGACCAGCCGGCGCAGGAAAGCCTCGGCCGTCGCCCCCATGCCCGAGCCCGCGAGCAAGGCGTCCTTGTTGGCCAGCGCCGGACGCAGCCGCGCCCAACCGGTGGTTGCGAGCGTCCCCCGCCGGTCGGTTGGCAACCCGCGCCACATCGCCTCCGGCAGCGCGGTGGCGGCGCGCGGGACCAGTGTCCGCGGCAGGGCGGTGGTGACCAGGCCCGCGCCCGCCCGTAACGCCGCCAGCGTGTTCATCAGCACCGCGCCCGGAAAGTCGTCGGACCCGCCGACGATCAGCAGGCGGCCCTGTCGGCGCTTCTCGGTGTCGGCAGCCCGCGGCCGACGCAGCGGCGCCAGGGCAGCGTCGGTGGAGCAGGACTCGGCCGCCTCCGGGAACGTCAGCCCCAGATCGACGACGCGGAGCCGGCCGACGAACCGGCGGGCGCGGGGCGCGAGCAACGGGCGTTTCAGGCAGCCGAGGGAGAAGGTGACGTCGGCGCGGAAAGCCGGGCCGGTCGCGTCGTCCCCGAGACCGCTCGGCAGGTCGACCGCCACGCGCAGCCCTTGGAGCGCATCGGTGGCGCGGAGGAAGCGGACGAGGTCGGCGGGCGGTTTTCCGCGCAAGCCCTGGCCCAGCACGCCGTCGAGGATGAGGCAGAAGGGGCTCCGCGCGAGCCGCGGCAGCGTGGCGGCGGCGGCCACGCGCATGCCCTTCCCGAAGCGTCGCCAGACCGTGGCGGGCTGGCCCGCCTTCGGGGCGCCCTGCGCGAAGACGACAGTCACCTCCGCGCCCTCGTCGGCGAACACGCTGGCCGCAAGGATCGCATCCGCGCCGTTGTGGCCTTTGCCCGCGAGCACCAGCACGCGGCGGGCCGGGCGGCGGAGCAGGCGGGCCGAGCGCACGGCGAGGTTCGCCGCGGCGCGGATCATCAGGTCGAACGAGCGCCCGGCCTCGCCACCGATCGCGGTCGCCTCGACGGCGGCCGCCGCGGCGCAGGACAGCACCGGCAGGGCGGCGGGCTCCATCTCAGCGCACGAGGACCGCGAAGGCCTGCGCCAGGTCGTCGGTATGGGTGAGCGATACCAGGAGGCGCGTCGCGCCCCGCTTCGCGAGCAACGCGCGGCCGCGTTCGTCGAGTTCGACCACCGGCTCGCCGTCGGGTCCGCTGAGGATGGCGACGCTCGTCAGCGCGAGCTCGGCGCCGAAGCCGGTCCCGAAGGCCTTGCTCGCCGCCTCCTTCGCGGCGAAGCGCGCCGCGAGCGAGGGGAGCGGGTCGGCCTTGGCCAGGCAGAGCGCCTGCTCGGCCGGGGTGAAGACCTTGGCGAGGAACGCCTCGCCATGCCGCGCGTGCGCCGAGCGGATGCGGGCGACCTCGGTCAGGTCGACGCCCACGCCGATGACGTTGCCGCCCGCGAGGTTCATGCGCCGCCCCGGAGATGGGCCTTCATCTCCGCGACCGCCGCGCGGACGCCCGTGAGGAGCGAGCGCGCCACGATGGTGTGGCCGATGTTGAGCTCGTGCAGGTGCGGGAGCGTGAGGATGGCGCGGATGTTGTCGTAGTTGATGCCGTGGCCGGCGTTGACCACGAGCCCGCGCCGGTGGGCGTGCTCGCACCCGGCGCGCAGCCGCGCCAACTCGTCGTCCGCCGCCAGGCTGAGCCAGGCGTTGGCGAAGGCGCCGGTGTGCAGCTCGACGACGGGCGCGCCGACGGCGTGGGCGGCGTCGATCTGCGCGGCCTCGGGGCCGATGAACAGGGAGACCTCGATGCCGACGTCGCGCAGCGCGGCCACCGTGGCC
>CAIRWP010000188.1 GCA_903882335.1 uncultured Opitutia bacterium
AGTGCGTGGTCTGCGATAACAACTCCACCGACCGGACGGCCGAGCTGGCGCGCGCGGCGGGGGCCGCGGTCGTCTTCGAGCCGGTCAACCAGATCAGCCGCGCCCGCGACGCCGGGGCGCGCGTCGCCACCGGCGACTGGCTCGTCTTCATCGACGCCGACTCGCTCCCCTCCCGGGAATTGTTCGCGGACATCGCCGAGCGCATCGCGGCTGGCCGGCATCTCGGCGGCGGGAGCACGGTCGAGCTCGAGCCGGGCACGCCGCGCTCCGCCCGCTTCGTCTGCGGGCTCTGGAATCTCTGGAGCCGACTCGCCGGCTGGGCCGCGGGCTCATGCGTCTGGGTCGAAGCGGCCGCCTTCCGCACGGTGGGTGGTTTTGGCACCGAATACTACGCAGGTGAAGAGGTTTTCCTTAGCCGCCGGCTCAAGTCTCTGGCCCGTCGCTCCGGCCGCCGTTTCGTGATCCTCGCCGACCATTCGTTGCGGACGTCTTCGCGTAAGCTGAAGCTCTACACGCTCACGGAGGCGGGCCGGTTCTTCTGCCGCATGCTCTTCACCGCTGGGCGCGCGGCGAAGCGGCCGGAGAACTGCGAGCTCTGGTACGACGGACGGCGCTGAGCCTCAGAGTCGGCGCTTCTTACCGGCCGGGATCGGGAAGACGGTCAAGCGGTCGGAGCGCACCTCGACGGCGTCGCGGTGGCGCAGGCGGCGTGCCTCGGCCGGGCTCACGATCTCATAGTGCCGCGCCGCCGTGATGCGGTCGGCGATCTCCCAGCAATCCGTCGGGAGGTTCACCCAGCGGGCGGTCGGCACGGTCCGCAGGTCGAAAGGCCGCGAGTAGCTGCGCAGGGTCTTGCGCGGCCCTTTCGCGTACTCGTGGAAGTAGGACATCGCGAGTTCGCGTACGCTCCGGTAGACTGGGTCGCGCCAGCGCAGGCAGACGTAGTTGGTCTTCGAGATGGCGCCCCATTTACCGCCGACCTGGAACGGCGCGATGACATGGTCCATGTCCTGGTGCGCGCTGAAGTCCAGCAGCAGGGGCGGGTGGCCTTGCAGCCAGAGCGTGAACGCTGCGACCATCGCCCCCTCGATACAGTGAGCGTGCCCCGCCACCAAGGTGGACTGCACCGAGCGCGCCGTGTCGCCGTCCGGCTCGAAGTTCTGGGGCAGGTCGACGAGGAAGTCCTGGATCGCCTGCGGCGTGCGCAGCCGCGCCAGCGTCCGCGCATACGGCAGCGCGAGGCCCCGTTGGCGGGCGAGTCGGAGGCGTTGCGGGTAGGACATGGCCGGCGTCCCCGGAGACTGGGCGCGGCGCCCCGGCGGCTCAAGGAGCGAGTGCGCCCGGGATTTCGGGTTGTCCCGTCGGAGGGTTCCTTCAACCTCCGGCCTCGTCCATGCCACTCTTCGACTTCACCTGCGCCGACGGCGGTCGGTCCTTCGAGCTGCTGCTCCGCGACTCCTGCGGCGCCAACTGACCATGGACCCGCAACTGCTCGACCAACTTCGCTGGGGCGCCCTCAGCCTGCTCCTGCTGGTCATCTCGATTGGCCTGCATGAGTTTGGTCATGCCTGGGTCGCCGATTTACGCGGCGACCTCCTGCCGCGCGCCCAAGGCCGCGTCACCCTGAACCCGCTGGCCCATGCCGACCTGCTCGGTACCTGGGTGCTGCCGGGCATCATGATCTTCCTGCCGATCCTCCTGGGTCGGCCGCTTCCGTTCGGGCTCCTTGGTTGGGGCAAGCCGGTCCAGATCTCCCTGGCCAATCCCCGGACCCGGCAGATGGACGATATCCTGATCACCCTGGCCGGCCCCGCCATGAACGTGGTCCTGCTGCTCGTCTTCGCCCTCATCGGGCAGGTCGCCGGGCTCGTGCCGGGTGCGGCTGCGGGCCATGATTTCAGCCGATTCCTGCTGACGGGCATCTTCATGAACGCCGGTTTGGCGGCCTTCAACCTGATCCCGCTCCCCCCGCTCGACGGGTCGCGGGTCTTCTACCGTCTAGGCATCTATAGCACGGAGGTCTTCGGCTTCCTGTCCCAGTGGTCCTTCTTCATCCTGATCATCTTCATCAACACCGACTTCTTCTACGAGGTCGTCGGGTGGCTGATGACCCCCTTCCTAGGTCTGGCCCAGTTGATCTGGTCAGCCTTGGGCTGACCGGCGGCCACCTTCGTCTTGCCTATTTTCGGCCTCCGCCCGAAAGTCGGGGCATGCAGACCCTCGGCGAACGCCTTCAAGAAGCCCGGCAGCGACTGGGCGTGACCCTCCGCGAAGCCGCGGAATTCACCAAGATCCGGACCGACTACCTCCAGGCGATGGAGGCCAACCAGTTCGAGTCGATCCCGCTGGCCGACGTCTACAAGCGCGGCTTCGTCAAGGTCTACGCGAAGTACCTGCGCCTCGACGACGAGAAGGCCGGGGCCGATTTCAACACGCACCACTCCGCCAAGGCCGCGCGTCGTCCGCTCGATGCCGCCGGGGAGGAAGAGCCCGCCTTCCAGCCGGTCGCCGGCAGCCTCGCGGTCAACCGCGACACCTTGATCTACGTGGTGGGAGGCGTCGCGTTGGCGGGCCTGCTGATCTGGGCGTTTTTTCGCTGACCGGTTCGCCGGCCCCGGCCCCGGCGAACCGGATCGAGCCCCCGCCCGCCGTCAAGCCCCCGGGACGCCTGCACCGGATCGGCATTAAGGCCTTGCAGCCCGGCACGAGTTTCCGGCTGGTCGAGGTCGATACCCAGGAGGAACGTACCAGCGGACTCCTGCACCCGCGCGAACCGGAGGCCACCACCCTGGTCCGCGGGAAATCGCTGCTCGAATCCAACGCGATCGAGAACCTCGCCGTTCGGATCGACGGCGTGCCTTTCCGGATTCCCGATGACACCTTCGGCCGCGCGCCCGTCGAGCTTCCCGACCCCGCGACCGTGCCCCCCCCGTTGCCGGCCAAGTCCGTCGGCCCGAAGAAGGCTCGCTAGGCCCGCGGGGGTTGACCCCGCCGCTTCCCCGCCCTAGTCCTTCCGCCGTCTTGTCCTTCCGCCCCGACCATCGCGTCCTCGTGCTCAACCGTCTCTGGCAGCCGGTGAACATCGTGGGGTTGTTGCGCGCGATGAGCCTGCTGTTCCGGGGTCGCGCGGCCGCGGTGCACGCCGACGACGGCCACCACCGCCTCTTCAGCGCCGCGGAGTGGGTCGATTTCTCCACGCGCCAACCGCCGCCCGCCGCCGAGTCGGTGCGCTCCCCGTGCATCGTCCTGCGCGTCCCGCGGGTGCTGCTGCTCAATAGTTACGACCGGGTGCCGCGCCGGGAGATCCGTTTCAGCCGTCGCAACGTCTACCTGCGCGACGCCCATACTTGCCAGTATTGCGGGCGCGTCTTCCGCGAGGAGGAGCTGAACCTCGACCACGTCGTGCCGCGCGATGTCGGCGGCAAGACCAACTGGGAGAACATCGTGACCGCCTGCGTGCGGTGCAATTCCCGCAAGGCCAACCGGCTGCCGGAGCCCGCGGGCATGACCTTATGCCGCGCGCCGGCCCGGCCGAAGTGGCGCCTCGTGGTCGCCTCCTCCCTCTCGCCGAACGAGCTCGAGGCCTGGAAGGAGTTCCTCGAGGTCACGCCCGCAGGTCAGTTGCCTTGGCGCAACTGAGCGGAACGTCCTTGGTGCGGGTAACCAGATTCGAACTGGTGTCACCACTTTGGAAGAGTGGGGTCCTACCACTGAACGATACCCGCGGGACCAAGGACGGCCACTATTCCCGGCCCCGGGGGGCGGGTCAAGCCTCCCGAGGGGAGGGACATCCTGGAGCGGGTAACCAGACTCGAACTGGTGTCACCACTATGGGAAAGTGGGGTCCTACCACTGAACGATACCCGCGGGCCAGGACCGCTCACTATGCGGCCGACGCGGCCTTGGTCAAGCGGGCTCCTTGTGGATGACGCTGAAGGAACCGTTGGTCTCGAGCACGACGTCCTTGGCTTGTTCGATGTTGGGGCACCCGCCCGCGCGGAGGGCGGCCATCAGCTCGTGGTGGGTGATGCGCTCCCGTTGCAGGATTTTTTCCAGGACGACCCCGTCGCGCACGAGGAAGACCGGCCGGCCGACCAGCGCCCATTGCGCCCAGCGGAAGCGGCGGGAGAGCAGCAGCATGATCCAGTTCAGCCCGATCAACGTACCGGCGAGGAAGAGCCCGCCGCCGAGGCTGTTGTCGCCCCCGTTCATCGCGTTCTGCACGGTGTTGCTCAGGATCAGCAGCAGGATGAAATCGAACGGCGTCATCATGCCCGTCTGGCGCCGGCCCGTCAGCCGGATGAGTCCGAGCAGGAAACCGTAGACGATGAGGCCGCGCACGAGGAGCTCCCACCATGGCAGGACGGGCACGAGCATGGTGGCCAGGTCGAAGTCTGGGCGGGCGGCGGCGGCGAGCATGCCACGGAGGGTGGCCCAAAAAGGCGCGCTGGCCATGCCGTTTGCGCTTCACCGCCCGCCTTCCTTCGTCATCGTGCTGCGCATGGCCCGCCTCAAGACCTCCGCCCGCAAGACCTCGCCCGCGACCGACGTCCTGCTGATGGCGACCCCGACCAAGAACGCCGACCTACGGTGGTTCTCGGGTTTCCACGCTTCGGACCCCTTCCCGGCCTTCAGCATCGGCGGCCGGAAGGTCGGCCTGCTCCCGCTTCTCGAGGTCGGCCGCGCCAAGCAGGAGTCGGCCCTCGACGAGGTGCTCAACCTCACCGAGATCATCAACGACCTCCGCAAGACCAACCCGACCGCCGGCGTGCCCGATGCCATCGTCTTCGCGGCGGTGCAGCGCGGCGTGCACCGCTTCCGCGTCCCGGCGGATTTCCCCGCCGGCCTCTTCGTCCGCCTCGGCGA
>CAIRWP010000189.1 GCA_903882335.1 uncultured Opitutia bacterium
AGGGGGTTAGCCCCACTTTAAGCCCGTGGCCAAGCCCATCCAGTGCATCGTCGCCGTCGCCCGCAATGGCGTCATCGGGGCCGCCGGCCGGCTTCCGTGGCACCTGCCCGAGGACCTGGCGTGGTTCCTGGACGCGACCCGCGGGGGTATCATGATCGAGGGGCCCGCCTGTTACGCGGAGCTCGGCAAGGCCTTGGAAGGGCGTGGCACCGTGGTCGTCTCGCGCGACCCCGCGAAGACCTTCGCGGGTGCCGAGCGCGCCGCCGACCTCACCGAGGCTGTGCGTGTGGCGCAGGCGATGCCCTGGTCCGGCCCCGTCTGGATCACCGGGGGAGAACGCATCTACGCCGAAGGTCTCCCGCTCTGCTCCAAGCTCCTGATCACGCGCATCCATCGCGACTACGAGGGCGACCGCCGCTTCCCCGCCGACTGGCAGAGCCACTTCGCGCGCCGGACCTGGTCCAAGGACGGCGAACACGAAGGCGTGAAGTATACGTTCGAGGTTTGGGAGAGGTAGGAGTAGAGATAGGGCCGGGGCTTGGGCCAGGGATTGGGCCGGTGATAAAGACAGCGGCAAGGAAGGGTGCTCCGTGGTCCGAGGGGTGTCGTCAGGCTGTCCTTTGCCTAAAGCCACGAAGCCAGTTGCAGCAGACCATCCAAGGGGTGTTCAGCCGATGGATAAGGTAACTAGGTTCGCCATCCTTGTCCACTGGCCCGCCGGCCAGCTTGCCAGCTAATGATGAAGGCAGCGCCCGCATCTCATTTGACCAGCCCAGGCCCTGGCCCTATCCCTAGCCCACTGCATTTACCCCCATGCTTCTCCCCTTGCTTTTCCTGGCCGCGACGATGCCTGCCACGATCGATGATGAGTCGAAAGTGCCGCCGTACACGTTGCCGGATCCGCTGGTCGACAACGCGGGAAACAAGGTCGTGGACGCCAAGCAGTGGCGCGAGTCGCGCCGCCCCGAGGTGATGAAACTGGTCGAGGAAAACATCTACGGCCGCACGCCCGACACACGCGCGCGTCAGCAGGCCGCGGTCTCCGAGGTCGTCGAGACCGATGCCCAGGCGCTCGGCGGCAAGGCCACGCGCACGCAGCTCAAGGTCTGGCCGATCGGCAAGTCGGGCCCGGCCTTCGATCTGCTGCTCTACGTGCCCAACGGGGCCAAAGGTCCCGTGCCCGCTTTCTTGGGTCTCAATTTCGGCGGCAACCACACCACCGTCGAGGATAAGGCCGTGCTTTTGCCGTCCACCTGGGTCTCGAAGCAGTGGGCCGCGGCCGATGGTTCGAACCGCGCCACCGAGAAAGGGCGGGGCACGCAGGCCTCGCGCTGGCAGGTCGAGACGCTGGTCGCCCGCGGCTTCGCGCTCGCGACGGTCTATTGCGGTGATTTCGAGCCCGATTTTCCGGAGGGCTGGAAGCAGGGCTTCCGCGCGGCGCTCTCGCCCGAGGGCGCGAACACGGCGTGGAAGGATGGCGACTGGGCCGGCATCGGCGCGTGGGCCTGGGGCCTCTCGCGTTCGCTCGATGCGCTCGCGAAGGTCCCGGCGGTCGATGCCAAGCGCGTCGCGGTGATCGGACATTCGCGTCTCGGTAAGGCCTCGCTCTGGGCCGGCGCGCAGGACGAACGCTTCGCCCTCGTCATCTCCAACGAGTCCGGCTGCGGCGGCGCCGCGCTCGGCAAGCGGATCTTCGGCGAGACCGTTGGCGTCATCGCCGGCGCCTACCCCGGTCGCGGCTTCCCGCACTGGTTCACGGCCCGCTACTCCCGCTTCGCCGAGAAGGAGCACCTCATGCCGCTCGACCAGCATCACCTCCTCGCCCTCGTCGCCCCACGGCCGCTTTATGTCGCCAGCGCCGTCGAGGATCGCTGGGCCGACCCCAAGGGGGAGTTTCTCGGTGCGCTGGCCGCGGACCCCGTCTTCAGGCTCCTCGGCCAACCCGGACTCGGTGCGGACGTCTACCCCGCCGTCGGCCAGCGGGTCGGCAAATCCATCGGCTACCACGTCCGTGCCGGTAAGCATGATGTTACCTTGGAGGATTGGCAGGCCTACCTGGACTTCGCCGACCGGGTGATGCCCGCTAAATGAGGGCTGGCCCTTAATTGTAGTATCGTCAAACGACCTCCGGCCCCTCATTTTTAACCATCTACCCCGGCATGAAAAAGTTCCTCGTCCTCCTTGTCTCTGGTCTGGCCGCCCTGGCCGGCGCGGCCGACACCCCGGGAAGTTCCTCCCGCAGCTGTCGCCTGCTCTACGTCCAGGCGCCGTTGGACGCCCCCGACAAGGTGGTTCTGGTCGTCGGTAAGGACACCACCAACGTGGACCTGCCGCGCCTCACCATCTCAAGCACCCGGGCGAAGTTACCCGCCGGTCCCGTCCGGGTCTATGCCGCGACCAAGGCCCCCACGAAGACGGAACCGCTGCCAGCCGACGCTCCCTTTGTCGATATCCCCGAGGCCATGAGCGATTCGCTCATTGTGCTGCTGCCGACCGGTCAGCCCGGCCCGTTGGCTTTCATCATGCTCCCGGTGGAGTTCAATAAGACCCGCGCCCCCGAGGGTGCGGTGATCTGGTTCAACCTTTCGGACCGGATCATCTACGCCAAACTTGGCAACGCCGGTGTCACGGTGAACCCCAAGGGGTCCGCGCTCAGCATGCCCACGGTCGGCGTCGACGAGCCTTACGATGTCTACGTCGACGCCTCGCCGGTCCCTCCGGAGACCGAGACTGTCCCCGTGGTGCGCGGTAGCTGGGTGAAGGAGTCCCGCATGCGCAACCTGCTCTTCGTCGTGCCCGACCCGTCCCGCACCGTGCCGCGGATTCTCTCGATTCCCGACCGACTTGATCCCGAGCCCGACCTGACCCCGAAGGGTGGCAATGGGCAGGCCGCGCCCAAGCCTAAGGTAGAGAAAAAGGAAGCGACTCCGGCCGCCAAATAGGCCGGGCCTGAGAGGGGAAGGGTTGACTACCGGACCGCCCCTCGGCTTGTATCGGGTCAGGCACCCGTATTTCAATGGATAGAATTCTGGCCTCCGAAGCCGGCGATTTGGGTTCGAGTCCCAACGGGTGCACCACTTTGCGCGCTGTAAGCGCGAGGGCTTGGGCCAGGGCTTGGGCCAGTTATTAGGTAGGGCTGACCGTCCCGGTCGGCCGTGACATTTGGGAAAACGCAGCCGATTACGGAGTACGGAACGATGCATAAGCCAAAAAGCAGGCCCCACCCATTTCCCTGACCCCCTCTGTACTCCGTACTCAGTACACTGTACTCGATCCACTACTCGATCCAGCACTCGATTCTGCCACCCCCCTTGCCCACCGGCCATTAGGTAGGGTTGACCGTCCCGGTCGGCCGCCGGCATGGG
>CAIRWP010000190.1 GCA_903882335.1 uncultured Opitutia bacterium
CCGGGTGGCGATCCCTTTCCAACCCAAACCAACCCGCAATCCAATGCACTAAACCCAACCGCCCTCACGGGCACAACCACACATGAAAAAGAACATCAAGAACGCCCTCACGGGCCTCAACGCGACCGAGACTCCCCAGGGTCTCCCCATCCCCGGCAGGGACATGGTCGAAAACAACGCCGGGGGCTTCGTCTTCAAGCTCGACGAATGGAAGCAGCTGGAAAGGTTCCTGATCCTCGGCTCCGAGGGTGGCACCTTCTACGTCTCCGAAAAGAAGCTGACGGCTGAGAACGCGAACAAGGTCCTCCTCCTGCTCCAGAAGGACGGACTGAAGGTCGTGGCCAAGACCGTCGAGATGCTGACGTCCGGCAGGGCTCCCAAGCCCGATACGGCGATCTTCGTCCTCGCGCTCGCCGCCGCCAAAGGCGACGACGCCACCAGGAAGGCCGCCCTTGCCGCCGTTCCCTCCGCCCTCAAGACGGGCACCCAGCTGCTCAAGTTCGTCGACACTGTCAACGAGCTCAGGGGTTGGGGCAGGGGACTGAAGAAGGCGATCCAGCTCTGGTTCAAGGAGAGGAAGGCCGCGACCCTCGCCCTGCAGCTTGTGAAATACAAGCAGAGGGAGGGATGGTCGATGAAGGACGTCCTGAGGTTGGCCAAGCCCGTGCCCGCGGACGATGTCCAGGGCAAGCTGTTCGGTTGGACCGCGAAGAAAGACAACGCCGCGTGGGCGAAAGCCCCCGTCGCCCCTGGCGACAAGGCGCTCGACTTCGTCTGGGCCGCCGAGCAGGCCTCCGGGCTGAAGCTCGTCGCCGAGAACGCGGACACCGCGGAGGCCAAGGCGATCCTCGCCGAGGCCAACCAGGCGTCGGTCAAGAAGCTGGTCGACCTCATCGTCACCTACAGGCTCCCCAGGGAAGCCCTGCCCACCGAGGCCCTCAACAGGGCGGAGGTCTGGGAGGCGCTCCTCCAGGAGATGCCCATGACGGCGATGATCAGGAATCTCGGCACCATGTCCAAGATCGGGCTCCTCAAGCCCCTCTCGGATGCCGAGAAACTCGTCGCCGGCAGGCTGACCGATGCCGCCAGGCTGAGGGGGGCGAAAGTCCACCCCATCCAGGTGCTGTCGGCCCTGAGGACCTACTCCTCGGGCAGGGGCGTCAGGTCGGCGGCCACGTGGACCGTCTCGAGCAAAATCGTCGAGTCCCTCGACGAGGCGTTCGAGCTGTCCTTCGGGGCCGTCGAACCCGCGGGTACGAGGCACCTCCTCGGACTCGACGTCTCCGGCTCGATGTCGGGCGGTGAGATCGCCGGTGTCCCCGGACTCTCGCCCTCGGCAGCCACGGCGGCCCTCGCGGTCGTCGCGGCCAGGACGGAGCCCTGGACGGCTATCATGGGATTCGCTGACTCGTTCAGGGATCTCGGGATCACCGCCAGGGACAGGGTCGATGTGGCGACGAGGAAGGTCTCCGGACTCACGTTCGGCAGCACCGACGCCTCGGTGCCCATGACCTGGGCCCTCCAGAACAAGATCCAGGTCGACACCTTCGTCGTCCTCACGGACAGCGAGACGTGGGCCGGGAATATCCAGCCCGTCCAGGCGCTGGATAAGTACAGGCAGGCCACCGGCATCGGCGCCAAGCTGATCGTCGTGGGCATGACTTCGACCGGGTTCACCATCGCGGACCCCAACGACGCGGGCATGCTCGATGTCGTCGGTTTCGACGGCGCGACGCCCGCGTTCATGGCGAAGTTCGCGAAAGGCGACCTCTGACCTACCACAGAGGCCGGTCGGCGGAGTTCACCCCTCCGCCGTCCCGGCCCCTTTTTCCTCTTTCTTTTGCTCGGCCTCGGGCGCTCAGGCGTCCCCGGTATCCCCTTTCCAACGACTCCTCTCCACCACCATGTTCCTCCTCTCCGACGACCTCTTCGCCGACCACCAGGCCGGTGACCAGGCCCAGGCCCTTGCCGCCAAGCAGGGCGCGCTCGACCTCCTCGTGACCATCGGGCAGCTGCCCGCCGGGCGCATCCGCGACCAGCTGGTCGGCGCGTTCGGGTTCGACTTCTTCGATCACCTCACGGTCGCGGACGTCGCCGTCTCGCTCGAGGCCAAGGACATCCTGCTCCTTTCGCTCCCCGAACGGCTCGCCTTCCTGAAGGGCGTCTCCCGGGTGCTGCGCCGGCTGATCCGCGACGGTCGCACGCCTTGCTGGTGCCACCGGCCCAGCACGCTGAAGCTGTCGCTAGCCGCGCTGGCGACCCTCGTCGTCTCCGGCAAGGCCGGCCGCAAGCTCGCCTTCAAGGCCGTCAACCGCGTCGAGTGGTTCTGCTTCCGTGACCTCGCCCTCGGCCAGGGCCTCGCCTACGAGGACTGGATCAGGCTCCTCGCGGAACAGCGCCTGGGCGATACCGAGCCCGACTCGGCGGACTTCGCGGAGCTCGAGCGCCACGCCGGCGCCCGGATACTCGAGTTCATCGGCGAGACCGGTCAGGCCTTCTGACCGGCCTCGTTCAGCGGCGGTTGCGCCACCAGCCGACGAGCGCGCCGCCGATCCCGCCGAGGATGGCGCCGAGCGGACCGGTGATGAAGATGCCGAGCAGCGGGCCTTGGTTGGCCTCAGGTTTGAAAATCATCGGACCGAAGAAGCCACC